>NZ_JBOGDD010000782.1:0-2517 GCF_050701675.1 Mycobacterium sp.
GCTCGAAGTCGAACACGTCGAAGTTGCTCACAATCCTTTCGGGGTTCACCGATTTCGGGATGACGATATTACCGAGCTGGACGTGCCACCTAATCAGCGCCTGCGCTGGCGTTTTTCCATGCGCATCGGCAATGGCGGCCACAGTCGCGTTCTCCAGCAGCGAGCCCTGCCTCAGCGGGCTCCAGGCCTCGGTCCTGATCCCGAGCTCGGCGTGCACCTCGTCGCGGGCGGTTCCGACCGCAGCCGCCCCCTTGAGGGCCAGGCCCACCTCTGACTCGTTGCCGTATGCGGCCGCCGTGTCGACGTGCCGATAACCTGCGGCCAGCGCGGCGGTGACCGCCCGCTCGGTGTCGTCCGCCGGCGTCTGCCATACCCCAAGCCCGACGGTTGGTATGGAGTTACCGTCGTTGAGCGCGATCGTCGGCGACGAAGGATTCGAAGGAGACGCCATGACGGGAAGTCTGCCAGTAGGGGGTCCGCGCACGAGACCCGCCGCGCCGGTCCTGCACGGGGACATGGGCAGCCCCAGCCGCGCACGGTTGGCCGTTCTCAACGCATCCAGTGGCGTGGTGCTGCGCCTTCTGCCCCACCTGCCCGACGCCGTGAAGCGCCTCGTGCTCGGCCGCAGGACGGTGACGATCGACGGAAACACTCTCGACACCACGCTGCAGTTGATGCTGGCAGCTCAGCGATCGGCGGGAGTCAACGGCTTGGTCGCCAGCAGCGACGTCACCGTGTCGCGCTCGCACCTGAGGAAGCTGGCCTCGATGCTCAACGCAGACATCGCCGTCGGTGTCAGGGACACGTCGATACCTGGTCCAGCAGGTCCGATTCCGGTTCGGCACTACACACCGGTCAACGCAGAGCGCTCACCGGTGCCGCTGCTCGTCTTCTTCCACGGCGGGGGATTCGTCCTCGGCGATCTCGAAACCCACGACGGCCTGTGCCGGTTGATGTGCCGCGACGCGGGAGTGCACGTCCTGTCGATCGACTACCGGCTGGCTCCCGAGCACCCCGCGCCCGCGGCCGTCGAGGACTGCTACGCGGCGTACCGCTGGTCACTGGAGCATGCCGCCGAGCTCGGAGCCGATCCATCGAGAGTGGCCGTCGGCGGTGATAGCGCGGGCGGCAACCTCGCCGCGGTGATCTCCCAGTTGGCCCGCAACGACGGCATCGGCGTGCCGGCGTTTCAATTGCTGCTCTATCCGGTCACCGACTTTGCGGCCGACACCAGATCCAAGACGCTCTTCGCCGACGGCTACTTCCTCACCAAGAACGAGATCGACTGGTGCTGCGACAAGTACCTGTCGGGAAGCTCGCTGGACGTGAGCGATCCTCGGATCTCGCCACTGCTCGCCGCCGATCTGACCGGTCTGCCACCGGCGATGGTGCTCACGGGCGGCTTCGATCCGCTGCGCGACGAGGGAAACCAGTACGCCGACGCGCTCGCCGCGGCCGGCGTCCCCGTCGATCACCGGCAATTCGGGCCCGTGGTGCATGCGTTCGCCAACTTCTTCCCGCTCGGCGGCGCCAGCGCCACTGCGATGACAGAGACGGTATCCGCGCTGCGGGCGCACCTGAGCCGCGCCTGACGGATGCCATGAGTGCCGCCGGTACCCTAGTGCCGTGGCCACGAAACCCAAGAAGTCCGCCAGCTACGACCTGAAGGCCGCTGACCGCCGACGCAACGTGCTGATCCAGGTCGGGCTCACCGCGATCGTCGTCATCTTCGCCGTGGTTCTGGTGCTCTACATCGTGATGTCCGGTGACAAGAAGCCGACCGGTGGCGAGGCCAAGTCAGTTCGCGTCACGTCGAGCAAGCTGATCACCAAGGAGGGCACGACCGAGCCGAAGGCCGTGCTGTCGCTCTACGAGGACTTCCTCTGCCCGGTCTGCGGTCAGTTCGAGCAGAACTTCGGGCCGACGATTACGCAGCTCATCGAGAGCGGCGCGGTGGCCACCGACTACTACATGGTCGCGATCCTCGACCGGCCCGCGAATCAGAACTACTCGTCGAGGGCATCGGCGGCCGCCTACTGCGTAGCCGACGAGGACACGACGCCCGACAAGCAGTTCTTCCGGCGCTTTCACGCCGCGCTCTACGCCCAGCAGCCAAGCGAGACGGGCACGGTGTTCCCCACCAATGCGCAGCTGATCGAGATCGCACGCCAGGCCGGGGTCGTTGGCAAGGTTCCCGAGTGCGTCAACAGCGGCCGCTACGTGGACATGGCCAAGGGTCTCGCCGCGGCGACCAACGTCAATGGCACCCCGACCGTCCGGATCAACGGCGAGGACTACAAGTTCTCCACGCCCGACGCTCTGGTGGCCAAGATCAAGGAGATCGTCGGCGACGTTCCCGGGCTCACCGCCGCACCGCCGGCCGCCGCTCCCACCCCGGCTGCCCCGGCGCCGGCTGCGAACCCAACCCCCACGTCGTGACCGTCGCCGCCGTGAGCGAGACCCCATCGACCGAGCCCCGCCAGCGGCCGCCGGCGCGCACGGCGAGCGCGGTGTGGA
>NZ_JBOGDD010000783.1:0-3007 GCF_050701675.1 Mycobacterium sp.
GGGTCACGCAGGCGATTGATGACGTCCACCCCGAGTGTCGAGACGATGAACACCAACGAGGCGAACAGCGTGGCGCCGAGTACGACGGGAAAGTCGCCGTTGAGCGCGGAGGTCAGGGCCAGGCGCCCAACACCATCGATCCCGAAGATGGACTCGACCACGACCCCTCCCCCGAGTATGTATGCCAGCTCCAGCCCTCCGAGCGTGATCACCGGGGTCAGTGCGGTGCGCAGGGCGTGATCGAAGTACACCCGCCTCTCGCTGATCCCCTTTGCGCGCGCGGTGCGGATGTAGTCCGCACCAAGGGTTTCGAGCATGCTCGCGCGCACTACCCGTTGAAAGACGCCGACCTCGGCAATCACCAAAGTCGCCCATGGCAGCACCAGGTGTCGGGCCCACTCGAGGGGGTCCTTCGTCAGAGGCACGTACCCGCCGTTGGGGAACAGGTGCACGCCCACTTGTGAGAGCTTGAAGAACAGAAAATAGGACAGCAACACACCGGTCACGAACGTGGGAATCGCCAGGCCGAAGTAGGAGAACCCGGACAGCGTGCGATCGGTCCAGGAGCCGGGTCGGCGCGCGGCGAGCACGCCAAAGGCCACCGATAGGACCATCCAGATCACGACGGCGCCGAGCGCCAGCGATGCCGTTGCCGAGATCTTGGACAGGATCAGCGGCATCACGGCGGTCTGCTGGTGAAATGAATACCCGAGTGACGGTGGCCAGCGCGCCAGCCCCGTGGGCACGTCGGCGATCGCCGGCCCTCGAAACGCGTAGTGCCAGAACTGTTGCAGCCAAGACTCATTGAGGTGCAATGCATTCTTGATCGCCTCCACCTGCTGTCCCGTCGCATTGCGGGGTAGCAGAGTGGCCGCGGGGTTCCGATAGGCAACGCGGGTCATCGCGAAGGTGGCGACCAGTACCAGGAACAGCGTGACGATCGCGCGTCCGACCCTGCCAAGTACGAAGTTGAACATGCTCGCACCTACCGCGCGTGGGAGTGGGGATCGAGGACGTCGCGGATTCCGCCGCTGATGGCGTTGAACGCGAGCACCGTCATGAACAGCATGACCGCGGGTCCGATGAGGTACCACGGCTGCGTTTGGTACAGCGTGGAGGACTGCGCGTCGGAGATGATGTTGCCCAAGCTCGGATTTGGCGGTACTACACCAACGCCAAGGAAGGACAACGTCGCCTCGGCCACGATGTTCTGGGGCAGCTGGACGGCCCAGTAGACGACCACGGCCGGGATCACCGACGGGAGTATCTCCCTGGCGAGTATCCGGAAGTCACCGGCGCCGAGCGTGCGAGCCGCCTCCACGAACGGCCGTGACCGCAACTCTTGGACCATGCCCCGGGTGAGTCGTGCGAAGTAGGTCCAGGCGAACGTCACGATCACGAGGATCACCAACAGCGCGGGGTTCAGAATTGCCCCGCCCTCGCTGGTGCGGTTGAGCGTGATCAGGGTGAGCGCGGTGAGGATGAACGGAAACGACAGCACGACGTCGATCAGCTGAGACAGCAGGCGGTCCACGATGCCGCCGAAGTATCCCGATACCAGCCCGACCACCGTGCCGAACAGCATTGCGATGGTTGTCGCAGGCACTCCGACCAGCAACGACACCCGCAGGCCGTAGAGCGTGCGAACGAATACGTCGCGGCCGTTTCCGTCGGTGCCGAACCAGAACTCGCCGCCAGGCCCGACGGGCAGGCCCTCTGGAGACAGACCGGTCGAGGCGAACTGGTCGTTGGGACCGTGTCCGGTGATCACCGCGAACAGTGGCGCCGCCAACGCCAGGACGGTGATCACCCCCGCGACCAGCAGCCCGAAGCGCGCCTCGGGTCGTCTCCAGATGCGTGCGACGGCCGAGCGGACGTGCACCGTTGCGACTTCGTCGGGCTCGCCGGCGACGGGCGTCTTGACGGTCGACAACAATGACTCAGTCAACGACCGCGTCACCTCCTCTTGCACTCGAGGCCGCCGCAAGAGCGCGGCGCTTGCCGGGGACCGACTCCAGCAGGAGCCGGGTGTAGGGGTCGGCGGGGTGTGCGAACAACTCGCTGGTGGGACCGCGCTCAACGACTCGGCCGGCGTTGAGCACCAGCACCCGGTCGCAGAGGTCCGCCACCACCGAAAGGTCGTGTGAGATGAACAGGAACGACACACCAAGCGCATCGCGAAGGTGACGGATGAGTGTCAAGATCTGCGCCTGCGTGGTGACGTCGAGCGCCGACACCGGTTCGTCGGCCACCACCAGGTCGGGCTGAAGCGCCAGGGCCCGTGCGATCGCAACGCGTTGCCGCTGTCCTCCCGACAGATGCGCCGGATAGCGGTCGATCACCTCGGCAGGCAGCTCGACGCGGCCGATGAGCTCTCTCACCTCGCCCTCGATCTCCTGCCGTGTCAGCTGCCCGGCCAGCAGGTACGGCTCGGACAGGATGGCACCGACGCGACGGCGTGGGTTCAGACTTCCGTAAGGGTCTTGAAACACCACCTGGATCCGGGAGCGCGTCGCCGCATCGAGCCGCAGCGGTCGACGGCCTGGCTCGTTGTACACCGCACCGTCGAGGGCCACACTTCCGGTGCTCGGCCGGATCAGCCCTGCGACGATCCGACCCAGTGTCGACTTTCCCGACCCCGATTCACCTACCAGACCGACGATTTCGCGTTTTCCGATGTCGAACGCCACACCGTCGACCGCGCGGAACGGCTGCCTGCGCGCACCCCGGGTCGGGAAGTCCTTCCCCACCTCGCCGACCGTCAAGAGCGGCTCGACGGTGTTGGCTGCTGCTGGTGGTGCGTGCGCAGCGAGTACCCGAGTGTGTTGCGTGGCACCGAGCAGCCTTGCCGTGTACGGATGCTGCGGACGTTCGTAGATCGCGTCGGCGGGTGCGGCCTCCACGACCTCACCAGAGCGCATGACCACTACGTCATCGGCGATGTCGGACACGACGGCCAAGTCGTGGCTGACGAAGATCAGTGCGGTGCCGTGATCCTGTTGCAGGC
>NZ_JBOGDD010000784.1:0-5953 GCF_050701675.1 Mycobacterium sp.
GTACTCGCCGCACGGCCAGCAGATCCAAGATGGTGGAACGGCCCGAAAGCGTGATGAGCATCGACATGGAGTCCAGCAGCAGTCGCGGTGCCAGGCTGGTCACGAAGTTGCCTGCCCCGCGGCGCGACTCGACGATGCTGACCAGCGACAACGCCCTGACGGCCTCACGTACGGTGTTGCGCGAAACGCCAAGGCGTACGGCCAGGTCGCGCTCGGTGGGCAGCTGCTGCCCTGGCTGGATCTCACCCGAGGCAATGATGCTCCGGATCGCCTCGATGGTGCGGTCGATTGCCGACGGCTCCTGCGGCGAGGCACCCGGGGGTGAGCCCTCGGAACTGACTGTCATGACGTGACGGTAGTTGTGTGTACCGACCCGAAGAAAATTGGCAGGGCCAATTCTTGACAGAGTGTGATCCACGCAATAGTGTCGCCCCGACCACATCAGCCACGGCCAAGGAGATCACCGTGAAGATCGCCAGCATTCGCCCGGTCCTACTCAGCTACGACACTTCCCGCGACGCTCCGCTGGCGTGGTCCGGTGGCACCATCACCACCTGGGATGCGGCGCTCGTCGAGGTGACGCTGCCGTCGGGCGTCACCGGTCTTGGCGAGGTCGCCCAGGGCACGATGGCCGCCGAAGCGGTTCCCGGCATCCTCGACGCGCTGTCCCGCTATCTCGAAGACGTCGACATGCCCGCCATCGCCATTGGCGATCACCTGCGTGACAAGACCCGCTTCTGGGCGCGCGGCGGAATCAGCTCCGGTGTGATCGCGGCGGTCGAATTGGCTTGTCTCGATGCCGAATCCATCGAAGCAGGGGTGCCACTGTGGCAGCACCTGCAAGGTCAGCACGACGGTCCAGTGGACGAGCCGGCAGCCACCATCGACGCCTACGCAAGCGGCGGACTGGGCACCACCTTCGAGCAGGTGGCGGACTGGACGATCGAACAGTTCGAGGCGGGATTCCGGACCATCAAGATTCGCGCCATGCGCGATCCTGCGACCACCATCGACCTCGCCCGCCACGTCGCCGGTCTGCTCGGGGGACGCGCCCGCCTCTGCCTGGACGCGGTACAGGGCTGTGCCTCCAACCCCTGGCCGATCTCCGACGCCATCGCGGTCGGCCAGGAGCTTTCCCGGCTCGGCGCCTACTGGTATGAAGAGCCTTGCGCTGTCGAAGATCTCGCTGGCTACGTTGCGGTCCGATCAGCGGTCGACGTCGCCGTCACCGGGGTGGAGAGCTTCACCGTCGTCGAAGACTTCTACCGCCTCATCGACGCCAAGGCGGTGGACATCGCCCAACCCGACCTGTCGATGATCGGCGGCTACGCCCAGTTCCGGCGAGTCGCCGATTACGCCCGTGCCGCCGGGATCGACGCCATCCCCCACGTCTGGGGCAGTGGCGTGCAGCTCATGACCAGCGTGCACGCCGCATTCGCGACCGGCCTGAACCTGGTCGAGGTCTGCACACTTCTCAATCCACTCCGAGAAGCGACCATGAACAACCCGCTCACCCTCATCGACGGGGCAATACCCCGGCCCACCGAACCCGGTTCAGGCGCAACACTTCCCGCCGACGCGGAACAGACATTCGCCTACCGTCCCGGACGCGGGATGCTGATTCGCTAACCATACCGACACCCAATCCCCTTACCCCAGAAGAGAAACCACCATGACCTCACCCGGACCGGCCACCCAATCGCCGACATCGGCACCGGAACCACCCGCGTCCCGCGGTGCCAGACATCGGGGCAGACTGCGCTGGGGCATCATCGGACTGGCGTTCGCGGGCTTCGCAGTCAACAACATCGACCGCTCCGCGATTGCCGTCGCCCTGCCCTTCATGGGTGAGGATCTACACCTCACCCCCACGGTCGAGGGGATAATCCTCGGCTGGTTCTTCCTGGTCTACGCGCTGTGCCTACTGCCGGCCGGCTCGCTGGTGGACCGCTTCGGTGCCCGGCTGGTGTACGGGGCAGGCGGCATCATCTGGGCGGTGGCCACTCTGGCCACCGCGGCCGTCACCAATGTCGCCAGCCTGCTCGGATTGCGCTTCCTGCTGGGAGTCGGTGAGGCGAGCCAATATCCGTCCTGTGTACAGGTGACGGCGCGGTGGTTTCCCCGCTCCGAACGCGCCACGGCCACTGCGATCTGGGACATGGGTGCCCGCGTCGGCGGCGTGCTGACACTTCCCCTCATCACCGGAGTCATCGGCTTGTGGGGCTGGCGGGCAGCGTTCGTGGTGGCCGGCGCCATCGCGGTGGTGTGGGCCGTCGGATGGCTGGTCGCCTACCGCGACCCCAGCGTGCACAAGCGCCTCGGCGCCGAAGAGCGCGCCTACATCGAAGCCGGACAGGACAACACCAGCTCCGACTCCGACGCGGAGAACATCCGCTGGCGTGACCTGTTCCGCTACCGGGCAGTATGGGGCCTCATTCTCGGCTTCTTCTGCTTCAACTACATCGCCTACTTCTTCATCACGTGGTTCCCCAGCTATCTGGTCCACGAACGTGGTTTCAGCCTGCTGAAACTCGGGTTCTGGGGGATGATCCCCGGCATCGTCGCGGTCGCCACCGAACTGCTCAGCGGAATCCTGCAGGATCGGGCCACTGCCCGGGGCATCAGCATCACGGTGGTCCGCAAGACCCCGCTGGTCTGCGGAATGCTGCTCGGGTCGATCATCATGCTCGCAGTCATCGCCCCGAACGACGCGGTCGCGTTGGCGTTGTTCACCCTCAGCTACGGCTTCCTCATGATCGGTGGGCCGTCCATCGGGTCGATGCCGCTGGAGTTCGCCCCCACGCCGCGGCACGTCGGCGCCCTCGGAGGGATTCAGAATTGTGCCGCCAACCTGGCGGGTTTCCTCGGCCCCATCGTGACAGGCGCCATCATTCAGTTCTCCGGCTCGTATGCCGGAGCGCTCGTCGTGACCGGAGTCGTCTCGGTCGTCGGGGCACTGGCCTATCTGGTCCTAGTGCCGGCATTGGCGCCGATCACACCGCATGCCCCCTTGGCGGTCTCGACCTCGTGAGCGGAACCACTACCGTCGACCACGCCGTGCTACGGCACCACGTGGCCGGACTGTTCGCGGCCAACGGCTGCGACCAAGCAGTGGCGGACACCGTGTCCGGTGTGCTGGTCGAAGGCGACCTGCTGGGACACCACACGCACGGCGTGGCGCTGGCGACCGGCTACCTGGAGGACCTCGCCGCCGGACGTGCCTTCGGTGACGCCGGCCGCCTGACCCAGGTCCGGGATGCCGGAGCGGTTGCACTGTACGACTGCGGCCACGTGTTGGGGCCCTACGCGGTGGAGACGGCGCTGCGGTGGGCCGGCCGGGCGGCGAGATCCCACGGCGTCGGCCTGGCGGTGCTGGCGAAGTCGCACCACATCGGCTGTCTGGCTGCCTATCTGGAGGCCGTCACCAGCCAGGGTCTCATCGCGATGATCATGTCGTCGGATCCGACCGTGGCCACGGTCGCGCCTCACGGTGGACGCACCGCCGTGTACAGCCCCAACCCGATGGCGGTCGGAATACCGGCACCCGTCCCGATTCTGGTGGACATCAGCACGTCGACCGTGACCAACAGCGCATTGGCGCAGGCGCACGCGACGAACACCTCGCTGCAACACGCGGCGATCATCGACGCCGCGGGTCGGCCCACCCGTGCTCCGTCGGACTTCTTCGCCGACCCGCCGGGTGCGATCCTCCCGCTGGGCGGAATCGAGTTCGGACACAAGGGTTTCGGGCTCGGGTTGATGGTAGAGGCGCTCACTTCCGGTCTCGCGGGCTACGGACGCAAGCAGGCCCGCGGCTATAAGGCGGCATCGGTGTTCATCCTGCTCGTCGACCCCGATCACCTCGGTGGGTCCGAAGACCTCACTGCCGAGATGCAGCACCTCATCGACTCCTGCACCGAGTCAAAACCCATGCGGCCCGACCAGCCGGTACGCCTGCCGGGCCACCGTGGACTGCAGCTCAAGAAGCACTACCTGGACAGCGGCATTCCGTTGCCCAACAACGTGGTTGAGCAGATTGCTCTAGATACCACTGCACTCACCCATCGATAATTCGGAGAGGCCGCCTTCAACAATGCCATCGACATCACCGACCGTCAGCCGGTCTGCCGCCTACTACACCGGCGCCGGGACATTCCAGGTCGACACGGCCTCGACCGCGTCGACGGCACCCGGCCACGGCGAAGTCACCGTGGCCGTCGCCTACACCGGGGTCTGTGGCACAGACTTGCACATCTACCACGGCGACATGGATTCACGCGTCACGGTCCCCGGCACCATCGGCCACGAGATGTCCGGCGAGATCGCTGCCATCGGTGAGGGTGTCATCGACTGGGCGGTCGGCGATCACGTCACCGCGATGCCATTGATCTGGTGCGGTTCCTGCAAGGCGTGCTCCAGCGGTAACCAACACATCTGCCAGAACCTCAACTTCGTCGGCATCGACTCCACCGGAAGCATGCAGAGTCACTGGACGATTCCCGCCGGTCTTCTCGTAGCGCTGCCCGCGGATCTGGACCTCGCTCATGCCGCGTTGACCGAGCCCACCGCAGTTGCGGTGCACGACGTCGGAAGGGCCGCAGTCAAGCCAGGGGAGAGGGTCGTTGTCGTCGGCGGAGGTCCGGTGGGTCTGCTCATCGCGACCGTCGCCCGATCCGTCGGCGCCGATATCGTGCTAGTAGAACCGAATCCGGCGCGCCGGGCCCTTGCCGAACGCCTCGGGTTCCGCGCCTTCGATGGTGCCGACGGCCTGGTCGATGCGATCCGCAGCTGGACAGATGGCGCGGGCGCGGACGTCACGTTCGAAGTATCGGGATCCGAGGGCGGTGTTCGCACCGCGGTCGACCTGCTCGGCCCGCGTGGCCGGCTGGTGCTGGTCGCCATCCACGGCCAACCCCGCGCCGTCGATCTGCACCAGTTCTTCTGGCGGGAGCTCACGCTCATCGGAGCACGGCTGTATGACCGATCCGATTTCGAGAAGGCCGTCGAGTTGGTGGCCGACGGCACGATACCCGTAGCACAGCTGATCTCGCTGGTCACGCCACTGTCGGCGGTATCCGATGCCTTCGCCCAACTGGGCTCCGGTGACGCCGGGCTGATGAAGGTGCTCATCGACTGCCGGCAGTCCTAACCTCCACGAGAAACGGTATTGGCGTGTCCAACAACATGTTTGACCTTACTGGCAAGACCGCCGTGGTAACCGGCTGCCGCCGCGGCATCGGACTGTCCATCGCCGCGGCGCTGGCACGGGGCGGAGCCGACATCATCGGAGCCAGCACGCAACTGACACCGGACGGCGGCGACGTCGGTGAGATCGTCTCGGCCCATGGTCGCCAGTTCACCGGGTATGCCGTGGATTTCGCGGATCGTCGGGCCGTGGCCAGCTTCGCCGCGCGCCTCACCGATGCGCACCCGCCCGTCGACATCCTGATCAACAACGCAGGCACCATTGCCCGCTCCCCGGCCGTGGACCATTCCGACGAGGACTGGGACCGTGTCCTGGAGGTGGACCTCAGCGCACAGTTCGTTCTGACCCGTGCGCTGGGTAGACGGATGATCGACCGGGGGACGGGCAAGGTCGTCTTCATCGCGTCGCTGCTGAGCTTCCAGGGCGGAATCAACGTGGCGGCCTACACCGCTGCCAAATCTGGTGTCGCCGGTCTGACCAAGGCGCTGGCCAATGAGTGGGCCGCCGCCGGGGTCAACGTCAACGCGATCGCACCCGGCTACATCGCCACGGACAACACCGAGGCCCTACGCGGCGATCCGCAGCGGTCTAACGCGATCCGCGAGAGGATCCCGGCCGGTAGATGGGGCGATCCCGACGACATCGCGGGAGCCGCGGTGTTCCTGTCGACTCCAGCCTCGGACTACGTCAACGGCGTCGTGCTACCCGTGGACGGTGGCTGGATGGGCCGGTGATGCACTGCAAGGT
>NZ_JBOGDD010000785.1:0-2305 GCF_050701675.1 Mycobacterium sp.
GCGGTGTGCAGTACCGCGCGAAGCAGCATGCCCGCTTCCACGCTCATCTGGCGTACGCCGCCGAGAATGGGCTGCGCGCGGTTGCCGCCCTTGCCTACTCGACCGACGGCGGGTTCTCCGAGGACGGCAGGGTGGGCCCGTGGGTGGCGGTGCTGCGCAGCGACCACGAGTTCGCGGCCCGTTACGTCGACCTGGATCCGGCCCGGTACCAGGTGATCGTCGCGGGTATGTGCAGGTTGCTGTTCGACCGGGACACCGTTCCCGGTGCGGAGCCCGAAGATCTTCTGACGCTGACTGTTCCGGCGCTCATCGTGCCGGGGAACGACTCTTCGCATGCACCGTCCGCGGCGCATTACCTACGGGAGTGTCTGCCTGGCGCCGACTTCTGGGACGCGCCCGTGGCGGCCCAGACGGCCGAGACTGCACCCGCCCGGGTCATCGACTTCCTGCAGTCACTGCCCGGTTGACACGTGCCGGGCAGTACGCCCGATGTGCGTGCGCATGACTGCGGTGGCCTTTTCGACGTCACGCTTCTTGATGGCGTTGACGAACTGGCGGTGTTCCCGGCTGCCGCGGATTCCCATCTCGGGATGGCCTTCCTGGACGTGTTGCAGCGAGCTCAGGGTGGGGCCGTGAAACGAGTCGGCCAGCATGGCGATGGCGGCGTTGTGACTCGCGCGTGCCACGCGGCTGTGGAACTCGGCCGACAGCGACATCGGATAGGAGCCGTTGGCAAGGGCCTCGTCGGCACGGTCGCAGATCGCGAGAAGGTCGGTGATGTCCTCCTCGGTGGCCCGCTCGCAGACGAACGGGATGATGCCGAGCTCGAGGACCTGACGGGCCTCGGTGACTTCCTTGTCGGTGAGCTGGGACAGCGAGAGCAGGTCGATGATGCCCTCGCCGACCCGCGCGCTCGTCGGCGCGGTCACGAAGGCGCCGCCGTGGGCGCCGACCTTGATGGCCACCATGCCGTTGGCTTCCAGCCCTCGCAAGGCCTCCCGCACGGTGACGCGGCTGACGCCGAAGCGTTCGCCGAGGTCGCGTTCGGGTGGCAACCGGTCACCCGGCTTGAGCTGCCCGTCCCGGATGAGCAACCGGATCTGGTCGACGATCATCCCCGACGCCCGACCGGGGACGACCCGACTGAACATACCGTCCGCCATCGCATTCGACTTTGCCAACTGATCCCGTGCCGCCATGGACCAATCATAATGCCAGTAGACCTTCAAACGGGTAGCTACGACGATCAGCGCGTGGCGGTCGGTGAACGGACGCATTGCGGCAAGAGGCATTCGCCTTCGGGCGCCGACGGCGGGCACCCGCGAGTGGTGCGGATCCGGCGTCGGTGGGTGAGGTCCCCAGTGACGTCGTGAACGCAACCGGATGACGCGTAGATCCCATGGTGCTCAACGCAATAGAGCGCGCCGGCCGCGTCGCTGGGCCGGCGACTCGGTGGCCGGCGGGTCAGGCCCCCTGGATCCTGGCCGCGCGCTCTGCTTCCGTCGCCTCGTTCGACGCGGCGTCGCCCGCGCTTGGGGGCGGAGTTCGCGGCATCGCCGCCACGGCAAGGGCTGTCGCGACCGCGACGATCAGGACACCGAGGAACACCGCGGTCGAACCCGACTTGATCGCCGCAGGGCCGACGGAATGCACGTCACCCGGACCGAAGATCGCGTTGGCGATGGCGCCGAAGATGGCGACTCCGACGGCGCTGCCCAGCGACCGGGCGAACATGTTGCTGCCGGTGACGACACCCCGTTCGTTCCACTCGACGCTGGATTGAGCGGCGATGAGAGTCGGCAAATTCAGCAGGCCCATGCCGGCGCCGATCACGAAGCACACCGCCGCAACGACGGCGACGTTCGGTCGGTGCGCCGTCGCTGCCAGCCCCGAGGCTCCAGCGATGACCAGTGCGGCACCAACCGATGCGGTTCTCTTGAAGCCCCAGCGCAGATAGAACCTTCCGGCCAGGCTCGCGGTGGCGGGCCATCCGATCGTCAAGGCTGCCAGCGCAAGGCCGGCGACGATGGGCTCGACGTGCAGGGAACCTTCGAGAAACGTTGGCACATAGGAGGTGAGCCCCATCAGCATGGCGCCAATGCCGAGCGCCACGATGGTGGTCGAACACAGCAGTCGGCGCGACAGCACCCAGAGCGGCATGATCGGTTCGACGGCTCGCCGCTCGACGAACACGAAGCCCGCCAGCAGCACGCCGCCGCCCGAGAACGCACTGATACTCGCCGCCGAGGACCATGCCCAGGTCTGACCGCCGCCAAGGATGGCGAGGATCAGCGATGTCATGGAG
>NZ_JBOGDD010000786.1:0-7519 GCF_050701675.1 Mycobacterium sp.
CGATGACTTCTCCCGCCGGGGCCTACGGTGGGGGTATCGACAGCGGTACCGCCGGACGGAAGAGAATCGCCAGGGCAAACCCGTCGCGGCTTCTTCGGGAGGCCTGCGACACGACCTCCTCAACAACCGTTTCGATACGAAATCTCGCCCCAATCGTGTGCGCGTCCTCCATGGAGTGCGGGCATGAACAGGTAGAACATGGAAAAGCGCGCGTCGGCTTTGGCAGCACAGAAGCCGACACAGGAGCCGTTGCTGCGCTCCTCAGACCCAGGAGGTTGTCGTGAGCAGGTTTACCGACAAGATGTACCGCAACGCTCGGACTGTCACCACCGGCATGGTCACCGGTGAGCCCCACGAGCCGGTGCGTCACAGCTGGGGTGAGGTTCACGAGCGGGCGAGGCACATCGCAGGCGGCCTCGCCGAAGGCGGCGTCGGACCGGGTGACGCCATCGGCGTGCTGGCAGGCTTCCCGGTCGAGATCGCTCCGACCGCCCAGGCGCTCTGGATGCGCGGCGCGAGCCTCACGATGCTGCACCAGCCCACTCCTCGCACCGACCTGGTCGTGTGGGCCGAGGACACCATGAACGTGATCGGGATGATCGAGGCCAAGGCGGTCATCGTCTCCGAGCCCTTCCTCGTCGCCGTTCCGGTGCTCGAGGAGAAGGGCATCAAGGTCCTCAAGATCGCCGACCTCCTCGCCGCCGAGCCGATCGACCCCGTCGAGACCGACGAGGACGACCTCGCACTGATGCAGTTGACATCGGGTTCAACCGGGTCGCCCAAGGCCGTCCAGATCACGCACCGCAACATCTATTCGAACGCCGAGGCCATGTTCATCGGCGCCGAGTACGACGTCACCAAGGACGTCATGGTCAGCTGGCTGCCCTGCTTCCACGACATGGGCATGGTCGGCTTCCTGACCATCCCGATGTACTTCGGCGCCGAGCTGGTCAAGGTCACGCCGATGGACTTCCTGCGCGACACGCTGCTCTGGGCCAAGCTCATCGACAAGTACAAGGGCACCATGACCGCGGCGCCCAACTTCGCCTACGCGCTGTTCGCCAAGCGGTTGCGCAACCAGGCCGAGCCGGGGCAGTTCGACCTCTCGACGCTGCGATTCGCGCTGTCGGGCGCCGAGCCCGTCGAGCCCGCCGACGTGGAGGACCTGCTGGACGCGGGCAAGCCCTTCGGCCTGAGTCCCAACGCGATCCTGCCCGCCTACGGCATGGCCGAGACGACACTGGCGGTGTCCTTCTCGGAGTGCGGCGCAGGCCTCGTGGTCGACGAGGTCGACGCCGACCTGTTGGCCGCGCTGCGGCGCGCCGTCCCCGCGACCAAGGGCAACACCCGGCGCCTGGCCTCGCTCGGCCCGCTGCTGCGTGACCTGGAGGCCCGCGTCGTCGACGAGACGGGCGAGGTCATGCCCGCGCGCGGCGTCGGCGTGATCGAGTTGCGTGGTGAGTCCCTGACCCCCGGCTACATCACGATGGGCGGCTTCCTGCCCGCGCAGGACCAGCACGGCTGGTATGACACCGGCGACCTCGGCTACCAGATGGAGAACGGCCACGTCGTGGTCTGTGGTCGCGTCAAGGACGTCATCATCATGGCCGGCCGCAACATCTATCCGACCGACATCGAGCGGGCCGCCGGCCGCGTCAAGGGTGTGCGGCCCGGCTGCGCCGTCGCCGTGCGGCTCGACGCGGGCCACTCCCGCGAGACGTTCGCCGTCGCGGTGGAGTCCAACGCCTGGGAGGATCCGGTCGAGGTGCGTCGCATCGAGCAGCAGGTCGCCCACGAGGTCGTCTCCGAGGTCGACGTGCGGCCCCGCAACGTCGTGGTCCTCGGGCCGGGCACCATCCCGAAGACGCCGTCGGGCAAACTGCGCCGCGCCAACTCGGTCTCGCTCGTCACCTAGTTCCCGCTTTCGCGCGAGCGTGCGTGTCTGCTCCGCGACACGCAGCTGCGCGCGTGCAAGCGTGCACGCTCGTCAGACCCTGATGTGGCGGATTCCCACTGCCGCACGACGAAGTTGGTAGCGCGCAGCGCCCAACCTCGGGTGCTCGAGCGGCACGCCGGCGCGGGCGGCGATGTCCTCGACCACGTCGTCGACGGTGCGGTCGTCGGTGGCGACGTGTGCCGCGAACCGATCGTCGGCCAGCGCCGTCACACAGCGCTCGATCTGCTGCATCGCCCAGCACTCCTCGCGTCCCGTCGCCTTGGCCAGCCAGAACCCCGACCGGGTGCGCAGCCTGCGCCGCAAGGTCTCGGGTGACGCGATCAGGGAGAAGTGGCGCACGTCGACGTCGGCCGCATGCAGTCCGGACATGATCTCGTCGAAGTACGCCGGTTCCACCAGGGTCATCGGCACCAGCACCGGTCCGTCGTGCGCCCGCACCGCATCGGCGAGGGTGGCCACCACGGCTGATCGCCACTGCGGCCGGTCCTGGAAGTCGCTGCGGGCGCTCGACGGCAACATCCGGTGGATGCCGAAGCCGATGAGTTCGGGATCTGCCACGTGCGCATCGGGTGCGCGACGCAGGATCTCGAAGGTGGTCTGTGTCTTTCCCGACCCGAAGGCCCCGTTGATCCACACCAGCACCACATCGAGTGTAGATAGCCGCCATGATGAGTTCGGTGGCTGCGGGGGGTCTGAAACTCCATGTGCAGGAAAAGCAATGGTCGGCGGTCCGGGGTGCCTCGCTACGGTTGCACCATGACCACCCCGGCCATCGAGGCCATCGATCTCGTCAAGAGGTTCGGTGCCGCGAATCAGAGGCCGGCCGTCGACGGCGTCAGCTTCACCGTGCCCCAGGGCACGGTCCTTGGCCTTCTCGGGCCCAACGGCGCAGGCAAGACCACCACCGTGCGGATGATGACGACGCTGTCGGAGCCGACCAGCGGAACGGCCCGCGTGGCCGGGTATGACGTCCGCACCCAACCCGACATGGTTCGTCGCAACATGGGGCTCACCGGGCAGGCCGCAACGGTCGACGAGCTGCTCACCGGCCGCGAGAACATCCGGATGATCGGCGGCCTTTACGGCATCGGGCGCAGGGAGATCAAACGGCTCGGGGACCGATTGCTGGCGCAGTTCGACATCGCCGATGCCGCCGATCGGCCGGTTCGGTCGTACTCCGGCGGTATGCGGCGCAGGCTCGACCTGGCCGTCAGTCTGATCGCATCACCGCCGGTGCTGTTCCTCGACGAACCGACCACCGGACTGGACCCTCGCAGCCGCAGCGACCTGTGGGACGTCCTGCGTGAGTTGGTCGCGGGCGGCACGACGCTGCTGCTCACCACGCAGTATCTGGAGGAAGCGGACCAGCTGGCCGACGACATCGTCGTCATGGACCACGGCCGCATCATCGCCAACGGGACTCCGCTGCAACTCAAGCAGCAGGCGGGCAACGCCAGCCTGGTCGTGACGGTGTCGCAGGCGGCCGACCTGCCCACGGCGCGCGAGCTGCTGGCCAGGACCGGCGCCGAGGTGTACGTCGACACCGGCGCACGGCAGCTCACCGTGGCCGCCGACGGCATCGCCGACCTGACCCTGGTGGCGGGCTGGTTGCAGGACGGCGGCATCGAAGTCGACGACATCGGGCTGTCCCGGCCCAGCCTCGACGACGTGTTCCTGTCGCTCACCGGTCACCTCGCCGAGGACGACGATGAGGAGGTCGGCGCATGACGGCGGTCGCACGCAAGGCGCCAGGCACTGTCCAACGGCCACCGACCAGACCTACGAACATCGTGCAGCAGTCCTGGATCATGGTGAAGCGCAACATGATCCACACCAAGCGCATGCCGGAGATGTTGAGCGACGTTACCCTGCAGCCGATCATGTTCGTGCTGCTGTTCGCGTTCGTGTTCGGGGCGTCGATAGCCACCAGGGGAGGGGCGTCCTACCGCGAATTCCTGCTGCCCGGCATCCAGGCCCAGACCATCGTATTCACGGCGTTCGTGGTCGCCTCCGGCATCACCGCCGACGTGGAGAAGGGTGTGATCGACCGATTCCGTTCACTGCCCATCCGGCGGTCCTCGGTGCTCATCGGTCGCAGCGTGGCCAGCCTGATCCACTCGTCGATCGGCGTCGTCGTCATGGCGATCACGGGGCTGTGCATCGGCTGGCGGATAAGGGGCGGTCTCGCCGACGCCGTGCTCGCGTTCGCGCTGATCCTGGTGTTCGGGTTCGGCATGATTTGGTTCGGCATCCTGATCGGGTCGATCATGCGGTCGGTCGAGGCGGTCAACGGCGTGATGTTCACGGTGTTGTTCCCGATTACCTTCGTGGCCAACACCTTCGCGCCCACCGAGCCGATGCCCAGGTGGCTGCGGGTGATGGCCGAGTGGAATCCGGTGTCGTCGCTGGCGCAGGCCGTGCGCGAGCTGTGGGGCAACGGACCGGTCGCGCCACCGGATGCGCAGCTGCCGCTGCACCATCCGGTGCTGGCCACCGTGCTGTGGTCGCTGGCGATGACCGCCGTGTTGGCCCCGTTCGCGCTGCGCGCCTACGCGCGTCGGACCTCGGATTGATGGCGGGTAGGGGCTCGATGGTGGGGTGTTGATAGCCACGTCTGAGTATTGTGTACTATACCTAGGATGAGCGATCGCATCTCACCGCGACTGGCCAATCACCCGACCGTGCGAAAGATGATGGGCCACAGGAGCGAACCGCCCGGCGTGATCGACGCCGACTGGTTGCGGGGGATCTGCTTGGCCGCAGGCGCCGATGACGTCGCCTTCGCCAGCGTCGACAATCCGGCCCTGGCCTCCGAGCGCGAGCACGTCGACTCCGCGTTGCGCGGCACCAAGAGCTACATCTCGCTGGTCGTGAGAATGAACCGCGACAACGTCCGGTCACCCGCGCGCAGCGTCGCCAACCAGGAGTTCCACCGCACCGGCGAGATCATCAACGAGGCGGCGCACACCATCACGCGCGCACTGCAGGACGCCGGGCACCGCGCGCTCAACCCGTCGGCGACGTTCCCGATGGAGATGGATCAGTTCCCCGGCCGGATCTGGGTCGTCGCGCACAAACCCGTTGCCGTGGCTTCCGGACTCGGCGTCATGGGCATCCACCGTAACGTGATCCACCCGAAGTTCGGCAACTTCATCCTGCTCGCCACCATTCTGGTGGACGCACCGGTCACCAGTTACGGTGAGCCGCTCGACTATTCGCCGTGCCTGGAATGCAAGCTGTGCGTAGCGGCGTGCCCCGTCGGCGCCATCGGCAAGGACGGCGAGTTCGACTTCGTCGCCTGCTCGGTGCACAACTACCGCGAGTTCATGGGCGGCTTCACCGACTACGTGCAGACCATAGCGGACAGTGAGGACGCCGCCGACTTCCGTTCCCGCGTCACCGATTCGGAGAACGCGTCGATGTGGCAGAGCCTGTCGTTCAAGGCGAACTACAAGGCCGCCTACTGCCTGGCCGTGTGCCCGGCGGGGGAGGACGTCATCGAACCGTTCCTGGAGGACCGGAAGGGCTTCATGGACCTGGTGTTGAAGCCACTGCAGGACAAACGGGAGACCCTCTACGTCCTGCCCAACTCCGCGGCCAAGGCGCATGCCGAGAAGCGCTTTCCGCACAAGCCGACCAAGGTCGTCGACAGCGGGATCTCCGGCCGCGGTTAGGAGTCAGGGCCAGGCGTGCACGGTGTTCTGTGCGGGCTCGACGCCCAGCTTGATCAACAGCTCGCATGCGTCGGCGGCCAACTCGCAGATCGTGGCGACCTCCGGCCGCTCGGCGGCGGTGAAGTTCTCCAGCACGTAGGTGGCCGGATCCTTGCGGCCCGGTGGGCGCCCGATACCGATGCGAACACGCTGAAAGTCCTTGGTGCCAAGGGCCGACGCGACCGAGCGCAACCCGTTGTGGCCACCCTCGCCGCCACCGAGCTTGAGCCGGATCCGACCGAAGTCGATGTCCAGCTCGTCATGGATGGCGATCACGTCCGCGGGCGCCACCGAGTAGAACTGGGCCAGCGGACCGACTTGGCGCCCCGACTCGTTCATGAACACGCGCGGCTTGGCGAGCACCACCGACCGGCCGCCGAGGCGACCGGTCGTCACCTCGGCGCCGGATTTCTTGTGCACCTTGAAGCCCGAGCCGATGCGGTCGGCCAGGATGTCGGCGACGAGGAAGCCAAGGTTGTGCCGGGTAGTGGCGTACCGCGGTCCGGGATTGCCAAGGCCGACCACCAGCAGCGGTTCGGCCATGTCAGCGAATTCGCCTCAACCAGAGGGCTATTCGGACTCGGAGGCAGCGGCCTCTTCGGACTCGCCGGAGGCCTCTGCCGGTGCGTCGGCCGCATCGCCAGCGCCCTCGGACTCCAGGTCGTCGGCGGTCGGCGCGGGGATGACGTTGACCACCAGCAGCTCCGGATCGGAGATCAGCGTGACGCCGTCGGGCAGCGGGATCTGCGACGCCAGGAACTGCGTGCCCGCGCGGATGCCCTCGACCGACAGGGTCAGGTTTTCGGGGATCGACATGGCGTCGGACTCGATCTCGATGGTGTTGGACTCCTGGTTGACCAGGGTGTCCGGTCCCGCGTCGCCCTCGACGATGACGTGGATCTCGACGGTCACCCGCTCGCCGCGACGGACGATGATCAGGTCGACGTGCTGGATGTTGCGACGGATCGGGTGGATCTCGATCGCCTTCGGCAGTGCCAGGGCTTCCGTGCCGTCGATGTCGAGGGTCAAGACCGCGTTGGTGCCGAAGTTGCGCAGCACCGCGGCGAACTCGCGGGCAGGTAGCTCCAGGTGCTGCGGGTCGGCACCGTGGCCGTAGAGGACGGCGGGAACCTTGCCGTCGCGACGGGCCTGACGCGACGCGCCCTTGCCGGTCTTGGTCCGGACCGCTGCGGTCAGATTGTTTTCTGCGTGGGCCGCTGTCTTGGCCATGTGGTTCGCTCCTGTGCCGGTTCGTCTGGTGGCACGGTGAGGGCGACAAGAAGCAGCGGGGCTGCGAATCGGTTCCCGTCGATAACGGTGGCCCGAGTGGTCCACCCTCGCCGTGATCGTCAGCCAGATTAGCCCATCAGCTGCTCAGAGCGGAAATTTGGTGTCGGTGAGCTGCTCGGACAGCTCCCACAGCGCGGTCGCGGACTTGGCGCTGGCTGCCAGCGGACTGCGGACGGTCAGCCCGGTGGGGCCCCGCATCGCGAACTTCGGGCCGATGAAGCCGTCGCCCGGCAGGTCCTGGGACGCGGCGAAGAGCGTCTGTCGGGCCCCGAACGCGGCATCGGTGCCGAGGCGGTTGGCGGCGTGCCAGAACTTGGTCCCGAACTGGCTGCCGGTCTGGCCCTGCAGGTTGGTGGCCGAGTACCCGGGATGGGCGGCGAGCGAGGTCACCGTCGAGCCCGCGGCGTCGAGCCTGCGCTGCAACTCCTTGGTGAACAGCAGATTGGCCAGCTTGGACTGACCGTACGCCAGCCACGCGGAATACGGCCGCGACTTCCAGTTGAGGTCCTTGAGGCTGATCTTGCCGATCAGGTGCATCATCGAGGACACCGTCACGACG
>NZ_JBOGDD010000787.1:0-2793 GCF_050701675.1 Mycobacterium sp.
CTGTACACCCTTGCGAGAACCCCGTCGACCCGGTCCAACGGAAACGACAAGGCATAGAAGACGTGTCGCAGATTCACGATCAGTGTGGTGGCCGCGACTTGGGCCAGCGGCGTGGCCGCCACCGCGAGACCGACGAGCAGGAACTCCAGCGAACCCGCGTACACCACTGCGGTGAAGACCGTCGCCCACCACCACGCGAGCCCGGCGTGGACGACGACTAGGCCGAAGGCAAGACCGAGCGAGAAGAGTCCGAATCCGACGGGAGCCGCGATCGCAGGCACCGGACCGCGTCGCTCCACGACGAGTCATCGTAGGTCGCGGTTCAATGAATCGCGTGACGACTGAACCGACCGAGTTGCTCTTCTCCTACGGCACTCTGCGCCAGCGCGACGTACAGCTGGCCACCTTCGGACGCGAGCTCGACGGGCAGCTCGATGCGATCGTGGGCTACGACCTCGACTGGGTCACCATCACGGACCCGCACGTGATCGAGACGAGCGGCAGCGCGCGCCATTGGATCCTCAAGCCGGCACATGACGCCGATGCCGCCGTCGAGGGGACGGTGTTCGCGGTCAGCTCCGACGACTTGGCGGCCGCCGACGACTACGAAGTGGACGACTACCGCCGCGTTGCGGTGCCGCTGCGCTCGGGCCGGACCGCCTGGGTGTACGTCTTCGCGAGCTGAAGGGGCTTAGACGAGGCTGCCCGGCAGCTTGCACTGCAGGTTGTAGGGCGCATCCTGCTGCACGACCACCTGGCCATCGACGGTGATCTCGCAATGCGGGTTCGGTGCGGCCCGGCCCCCGTGCGTCGTGCTGCTCACGGTCAGGATCGCCCAGTTCGGGTCCGCGAGCGTGGTGTCGAACACCCACGGCGTGCCTGGCGCCAGACTCACCTGATCCTTCTTCAGGAACGAGTACGCGTCGGCGTCATACGCCGCCTTGCTCGGGGGTTGGTTCGTCACGTAGTAGAGATCGAAGTCCGCTGCGTCCGTCGCCGTGAGCGTGTATCGGACCTGGTGGGCGGCCGGATCAGCCGCTGCCGTGGCCTGGCCGGCGGCCACGCCCGCGGATGCCACCAGCGCCGCCACTCCGAATGCTGCCCCGATCCTGCCTGTCGCTGTTCGCATGAAGGTCACATCGGCCAACGCTACCGAACCGTTACGTCCCCCTCTGCGCCCTTCCCCCCTCGCCTCCCTTCCCCGGCGAGCTCCCTTCCCCCGCGAGCTCCCTTCCCCCGCGAGCGTGCGTGTCTGCTCATCGACACGCCGGGGCGCAATGGCAGCCCGCGCACGCTCACCGGTCGGTTCTAGAGTTCGAGGAGTACGGTCACCGGGCCGTCGTTGACGAGCTCGACCGCCATATCGGCACCGAACACCCCGTTCTCGACGTGGGCCCCGAGCTGGCGCAGCGCGTCCGCGAAGGCCTCCACCAGGGGTTCCGCCACCTCTCGCGGCGCGGCCGCATTCCACGACGGGCGCCTGCCCTTGAGGGTGTTGGCGTAGAGCGTGAACTGACTGACGGCCAGCACCGGGGCGCCGACGTCGGATGCCGAGCGCTCGCCGTCGAGGATCCTGAGCGTCCAGAGCTTCTCCGCCATCCGTCGGGCGACGCCTGCGTCGTCGGTGTGCGTGACGCCGACGAGCGCCACCAGGCCCTGTCCGTCGGGCCGGATCTCACCGACCACGGCGTCGTCGACCACCACTCGGGCAGACGTGACGCGCTGCACCAGTACTCGCACGTCCGCCGATGTTGCCATGTGCGCAGACCGCCGTGACGGGCTCTGGAAATGATGGCGCCCGCGAGGTTGCGTGAATGCTCACGAACATCGGCGTGTCGCGGAGCAGACACGCACGCTCGCGCCAAGGGGGCGGGGGTCGGTCAGGCCAGGCGGGATACGACGTCGGCCACGACGGCGTCGTGGGCCAGATCGACCTGCTCCCCGGTCGCCAGATCCTTCACGCCGACCGTTCCTGCGTCGACGTCGCGGTCTCCGGCGACGAGCGCGATCCTCGCGCCGGACCGGTCGGCCGCGCGCATGGCGCCCTTCAGCCCGCGGTCCCCGTAGGCGAGGTCCACCCGCACGCCCGCGGCGCGGAGTGCGCCCGCGAGCCGAACCAGTGCCGACTTCGCCGCGTCGCCGAGAGGGACGCAGTACACGTCGACCCGCGCCGTCTCCCCGACCGTCTTGCCCTCGGCCCTCAGCGCCAGCACCGTGCGGTCGACCCCGAGACCGAAGCCAATGCCAGACAGGTCCTGGCCACCCAACTGCTTCATCAGCCCGTCGTAACGGCCGCCACCACCGATGCCCGACTGTGCGCCAAGGCCGTCGTGCACGAACTCGAACGTCGTCTTGGTGTAGTAGTCCAGACCACGCACCATCCGCGGGTTGATGACGTACGGCACGCCAAGCGCATCCAGATTCGCCAGCACGGTGTCGAAGTGCTGCTTGGCGACGTCGGAGAGATGATCCAACATGAGCGGCGCATCAGCGGTCTGCTCACGCACCGATGGCCGCTTGTCGTCGAGTACGCGCAGGGGGTTGATCTCGGCGCGGCGGCGGGTGTCCTCGTCGAGGTCGAGACCGAAGAGGAACTCCTGCAACAACTCCCGGTACTGCGGCCGGCACGTGTCATCACCCAGTGAGGTGATCTCCAGCCGGAAACCGTCGAGCCCGAGTGAGCGGTACCCCGCGTCGGCGACGGCGATCACCTCGGCGTCCAAGGCGGGATCGTCCACTCCGATCGCCTCGACGCCGACCTGCTGCAGTTGGCGGTACCGCCCAGCCTGCGGA
>NZ_JBOGDD010000788.1:0-2678 GCF_050701675.1 Mycobacterium sp.
TGGTCGACGAGATCACCGACTTCGAAGTGCTCGAAGTCGCGCTGCGCGAGTTGTGCATCGAAAAGGGCATCTTCACCGCTGCGGAGCATCGCCAGTTCACGGAGTTCGCCGAGCAGATCGGCCCGACTCCAGCCGCCACCCTGGTAGCGCGTGCGTGGCTGGACCCCGAGTTCAAGACGCTCGCCCTCACCGAACCGATGACGGCGAGCAAGGAAGTCGGTGTCGACTGGATGGAGCCCACCGGCTTCGGCACTCCCAGCGACTTCACCGCGTTCCAGATCCTCGAGGACACCCCCACCCTGCACAACGTGATCGTCTGTGCGCTGTGTTCGTGCTACCCGCGGCCCATCCTCGGCAATTCCCCTGAGTGGTACCGCACCCCCAATTACCGGCGGCGCCTGGTTCGTTGGCCACGTCAAGTGCTTGCCGAGTTCGGTCTCTACATGCCCGACGACGACGACGTGCGGGTCCAGGACTCCAACCAGAAGCATCGATTCATGGTCATGCCCATGCGCCCCGAGGGCACCGACGGCTGGACCGAGAACCAACTGGTCGAGATCCTGACCCGTGATTCCCTTGTCGGCGTCGCACTGCCGAAGGCAGGCGTGACGACCAACGTCATCACCGACACGCGCCCGGCCGTCCATCCATGAGTACGTCGGAGGATTCAGGCTCGATCCAACGAGCGCCCATCGCGCCGCTGCAGCGGATCGTCGAACGCGATCAGGTCTGGCCCAAGATGGCCGCGAAGTACGGGGTCGAGAACCCCACCCCGCCGTGGAAGACCAGCTTGGACGGTCTGTGCGACGCTCTCGACCAGGCTGCGTGCGACACCGACGTCCCGACGTTCAAGGAGCGGCGCGACGAGGAGGACACCCTCTCGGCGACGCTGTACTCCGACCTACCCTATCCCGAGAACCAGTTGGTGTCGCTTGCCCACTCCCTGCTCGTCCGCGGCGTCATCAGTGAAGCAGAACTCGAAGAAAGGCTCGTCAGCATCCGCTCCCGCCTGCAATCCTGAGGTCATGACGTTGTCCTCGTGGTGGCGTGGATGACGGAAGATTCGGAGCCACCGGCCGACTCGATGCAGGGGTTCGTCCTCGTCTGCGTTACCTCAGTCGTTGCGGGTGTGGCCATCGGCTTCGTCGGTGGCGCCTTCCGTTGGTGCCTTGAACAGGCCGACGGGTTGCGCACCGAACTTGCCGACTGGGCACACGAACTACCCGGGCCGGGCTGGCTCCTCCTGATGGCCGCCGCCGCGGCAGGGGCGACACTCGCCGCACTGATCGTGCGGTGGTTTCCGCTGGCTGCGGGGAGCGGTATCCAGCACGTCGAGGCGGTCCATCTTGGCGATGCCGACCCACCGCTGCTGCGCCTGCTGCCCGCGAAATTCGTTGGCGGCGTGCTGGCGATCGGATCGGGACTCGTGTTGGGGCGGGAAGGACCGACGGTGCACATGGGTGCCGCGATCGGAGCAGAGGCGGCGCGACGTGCCCGGCTGGCGGACCCCGACGTCAGAATGCTGCAAGCCGCCCTCGGGGGCGCAGGCCTGGCGGTCACGTTCAACGCACCGATCGGAGGGGCTCTCTTCACCCTCGAGGAGGTGACGAAGTCCTTCCGGTTCAGGACCGTTCTCGCGACGATCTTCGCGACTGCCACTGCCGTCGGCTGCTCTCGGCTGATCACCGGGGACCATCCTGACTTTCACGTCGAACCGGTTGCCTCCCCATCGCTTTCGTGGCTTCCGCTGTTCGTCGTCTTCGGACTGCTGACCGGATGCCTCGGTGTTGCCTACAACCGGTTGGTGTTGGGATTCCTCGATCACGTCAAGCGGGTGCCACGGGTTCCCGCCGTCGCGAAGGCGGCCGTGATCGGTGCGGTCATCGGGCTGATGACGTTCATTCATCCGCTCGCGACCGGTGGTGGCGACACGTTGAATCAGCTGCTCCTCGGCGGAAGCGGCATGGCCCTTTCGGCGATCGCGGGGTTCCTGGCGCTGCGGTTCATTGCCGGTCCGCTGTCGTACTCCGCGGCCGTGCCCGGCGGTCTGTTCGCCCCACTGCTGGCCATCGGCACGCTGTGGGGGGTGCTGTTCGTCGGTGGCTTCGACGCCGTATGGCCGGGCGACCAAGCATTCCTGGCGATTCCGATGGCGGTCGTCGGGATGGCGGCGTTCTTCGGAGCTACGGTCCGGGCGCCGGTGACGGCCATGATCATCGTCATCGAGATGACGGCCACGACGTCGGTGACGGTGCCGATGCTGGCCGCCACGGCCGCAGCGGTACTCGTCGCAGAGCTACTGAGATGCCCACCGATCTACGACAGCCTCCGAGAGCGGATGCCCGCCCCCGCGTAGCACGCGGTACCGACACATTCAGGGTCTGAGATCGGGTTCATCCACAGTCGTCGATTCGTCCCCAACCTGGGGTTTTAGTGTGGCGGGCGTCGGAGTAGCCGGTTAGATTCGAAAGCATGTTCGAAGAACTGGTGGCCGGGACTTCCGGTCGTTGCGGGGCCGCCGCAGTGGATGCCTGGACCCGGGTCGAATCCACCTCCTGCGCCCGCCGCCTGGCCGCGATGGTCACCATGCTCGACGCCGCTCACGCTGCGGACGGCTCGGCTGATCGTGAGCAGTGGTGCATCGACAACTGGGCCGCAGTCTGCGCCCACATCGGCGC
>NZ_JBOGDD010000789.1:0-2997 GCF_050701675.1 Mycobacterium sp.
CCGTGTGGGGTCGCCGCTCATGATTCCTCCCCAGAGTCCGCGGTCATGGCCTCTAGCACCCGTTGCAACCGGTCGATCACTCTCATCACCCTGGTCGTACTGAACACGTCGGTGTCGAACTCGACGCGAAGTCCCACCTCGTGACCAGGGACGGCTTGCACCGAGTGAGTATAGTGATCAAACTCACGATTGCTGGACTTGGTGATGGCAACTCGTGTGCGCCCACGAGTGCGGGGGCCTGTCGATGCCCAGATAGCTGAGGGCGCCATCTCCTCGCCACGACGAGGCGGTCGACCCGAATGCCGGAGGCGCCCAAGCTCAGAGGCTCTCCGCCTCAGTGGTGGGCGAGCGGTCCGCTTGGCGCGAATGCCAGCCGGGCGAAGCGCTCGGCGATCAGCTGGTGTGTCCCGGCATCGGGATGCAGGTTGTCCGGGAGCGGGTGTTCGTCGACGTCGTCCCTGCCATACAGGTCGTGACCGTCGAGGTAGTGCAGGTGGGGGTCATCGACCATTCGCGCCGATACGATGTCGGCGAGCTGGTCCCGGATGATGGAGAGCGTCAACCTACCGTGGGTCGTGTCGGCGGCGTCACCGGAGGCGCGGAAGCGGATCTGACCCCTGGAGAGGGCGTCGACGTCGAAGCTGCCGGGCCCTGGATTGTTCTCGTGGATGGGGCAATACAGCGGCCCCACGACCAACAGCGGGACTTCTGGGTGGCCATCGCGGATGGTGTCCAAGAACCCGTGGACGGCGGGTTCGAAGGCGCGCAGCCGCATCACGTCGCCATTGACGAGGTTGATGCCGATCTTCACGCTGACGAGATCGGCCGGGGTGTCGCGCATCGTGCGGGCGGTGAACGGGTCGAGCATCGCACTTCCCGCCAGGCCGAGGTTGATCAACTCCACCCCGCCGCGTGCCGCGGCCAGCGCAGGCCAGGTGGTGCTGGGGCTTGCTGCGTTGGACCCCTGGCTGATGGAGCTGCCCTGGTGCAGCCAGATCGGGCGACCGTCCTCGGGTGTGGGCGTGATCGGTGCATTGGTCCGCAGGGCCACCAGCTCCGTGCGTTCGTAGTGGGGTAACCAGATCTCGACGTCCTTGTCATGGGTGGACAATCCGGTGAAGCGGACGGTCCCGACAGTGCCGCGCTGGATCTCGGTGCCGCCGGTGGCGAGATCCACCCGCACGACGTCGCCGGCCGTCGTCTCTGCTTGACGCGTGAGATGACCGTCGACGAGCAGATCCACCGTGCCGTCAGGGCGCTCCGGAACGCCCACCAGGATCGTTCGGGTCCGGAACGTGTCGAGCTCGACGACGGTTGACCGCGTGCGGAAGACCAACCGAACGCCGGAGGGCTGCGCCTCCGCGGCCGCGAGTTGGGGATCGCCGCACTGCGCGCGCGCCCGCGCAGGCAGCCGGTGGGGCAGCCACCCCCGCTCGGTCCGCTCCAGTTCGGCCAGTCCGCGAAGGAGCGCGAGGTCAATCGGGTGGGTCCTCATCGCAGCGGACGGCAGTTGCCCCGCGGCGCCGTGGAATTCACCGGTTTCGCAGTCTTTGGGCCCGGTCTGTTTACCGATTCCCTTGTCTGTGCCGCTCATGAGCGCACTCATGCGTTCTTCGGTCATACTTCTACCTTCCGGTCGGCGACGGCGCGGTCGGTTCCGTTCGTCAGATTCGGGCACTCGTCAACCTGCGGGCCGTCGCGAAGTGGTCTCCCGTGCACCCGCAGGTGGTCCACGGCCAGTCTCGGTTGAGCGTCAGTCAATCACTGCGGCGACTTCGGCCTCGATGAGGATGCCCGGTTGATAGAGGATGCTCACGCCGATCAGAGCGAGCGACGGCGTCGAGAGCTCGAACTCGCGGGCGGCCTGCTCAAGACCGGGAGTGAACGCCTCCCTTTTTTCCTTTTGCCACTCCAGGCCGTACCAGGTGAAGCGGACGACGTCGTGAGGATCCGCTTGCAGCTGTCGCGGTCGGCGCCTTTGACCGCAGTGCTCACACGGTGTCAGCCGACAGGCGGATGTGGCTGGCCACGTCCAAGGCAGTGCGGGGTGATCCGTCTGGGTGGGTCAGGATTGTCGTGAGGCCGGTGAGGAGTAGGTCCAGGCCGCGGTCGAGTTCGGCGGCGCCGTCGTAGGAGGCGAGCACGGATGCCAGCTCACGTAGGCGAGGGAATTCGGTGATCGGTAACCGATGTAGGCCCAGGCGCAGGACATGGTCGGTTTCCTCGGGGCGTTCGACGACCTCTTGGAGCTCGTCGAGGATGTGGCCGTGCAGGTAGCCGAACAGCACCCGGTAGACGTGCAGGGCATCGACTCCGGTGAACCCTGCCGACGTCAGCAGGGTAAGGACGTCCTCGAGAGGCCGCAGCGTTCCCGGCGGACGTTGACCCAGTGGAGTGGACAGTGGGCGGGTGACCAACAGCGGCACGACGTTGGGGTGCGCTAGGGCCAGGCGGCGAAAGTCGTGGGCGACCAGACGCAGCTGGCCGATCCAGTCGGGGTCGCTGCTGTCTACGGCTAGCTGGCTCAGCACGATCTCGGCGACCCCGTCGAGTACGGCGCCCTTGTCTCGGACGTGCCGGTAGAGCACGGCCGGGTCCCGGTTGAGCGCTTCGCTGAGTCGGCGCATCGACAGCCCGCTCTCGCCGTCGCGGTCAAGGATCGCCAAGGCGGTGTGCAGGATCAGGGGTCTCGAGATCGCAGCGTCGCCGGCACCGGCCCCAATTGGCTGGACGCCATCGCCGGCGGGCGCGTCAACAGCGCCGTTCGCCCGTCGTGTCATGGGTGAATTTCCCTCCCGGCCCACTCGCATCACGTCGCACGTCAGCGTAGGTCATCGCCGTAGGTCAACACCATAGGTCAACGCTGTTGACAGCAAGACGAACCGGGTGTGTACTAAGTCTCTACGGAATCAGAGGCACCAGCATGCTCGTCGTCATCGGAGTGATCGTCGGAATGCTGGGCGTATTGAGAAACGCCGGACCGACGCTCTCATTGAT
>NZ_JBOGDD010000790.1:0-2193 GCF_050701675.1 Mycobacterium sp.
GACCTCGGCCTCGAGCGCTACGGCTACAAGGTGCACCCGATGGGGCCGTACTACCAGGCGTTTCCCGAGGGCGGCTCGTTGACGATCTACGAGGACGACCCGGCCCGCACGCACGAGCAGCTCGCCAAGTTCTCCAAGAAGGACGCCGACGCATGGCCCAAGTGGAACGAGTGGCTGGAGGGCATCGCCGACGTGATGGGGCCGCTGCTCACCCAGGTGCCGCCCAACATCGGGTCGCGGAAGCCGTCGGACCTTCTCGGCCTCGCCAAGCTTGGTTGGAGTCAGCGTGGGATGACCACCCGCATGATGGGCGACGTCACCCGGCTGCTGACCATGAGCATCGCCGACCTGCTCGACGACTGGTTCGAATCACCGCAAATAAAAGGCGCATTGGCCGTCAACGGAGTGATAGGAACGTGGGCCGGGCCGTACGAGCCCGGCACCGCATACGTCATGGCGCACCACTCGATCGGTGACGTCGGCGACGGGCAGCTCGGCAGCTGGGGCTTCCCGGAGGGTGGCATGGGCGGCGTTTCGGAGGCCATCGCCCGCTCTGCCCGCAGTTTCGGTGCCGAGATCCGCACCAAGGCAAGGGTTTCCCGTCTGAACGTGCGCAATGGCAAGGTTCGGGGAGTAGTCCTCGAGAACGGTGACGAGATCAGCGCCCCGCTGGTCGTCACCACACTGCATCCCCGCACCGCGTTCCTGGACCAGATTCCCCGCGCCGAACTGCCCGACGACTTCGTCAACGACATCGAGCACTGGAAGACCCGCAGCGGCGTCGTGAAGATCAATCTCGCGCTGGGTGAACTGCCCAACTTCACCGCCGACCCCAGCTCGGGGATCGCCGAGCATCTCACCGGATCCGTGGAGATGGCTCCCACGATGGAGTACATCGAGGCGGCGTTCCAGGAGGCTCGCACCGGTAAGCCTGCGCTGATGCCCTTCAGTGACGGCGTCATCCCCACCACCCTCGACAAGACCCTCAATCCCGATGGCACCCACATCATGTCGCTATTCACGCAGTGGGTGCCCGCGGAGTGGAGCCAGGAGCCGCACACCCAGGAGCTCGACGCCTACGCCGATCGGCTCATCGATCTCTACGATCAGGTCGCGCCGGGCTTCAAATCGTCGGTTCTGCACCGCGACGTCGTCGGTCCGCACGAGATGGAGCAGGAGTACGGCCTGATCGGCGGCAACATCTTCCACGGTGAACTCTCCCTGGAACAGCTGTTCCACATGCGGCCCGCACCCGGTTTCGCCGACTACCGAACGCCGATCGCCGGGCTCTACAACGGCAGCTCGGCCACCCACGCCGGCGGTGGGGTGTGCGGCATCCCCGGCTGGCAGGCCGCGAGGGCCGCGCTGGCCGACAAGAAGCGGGCCGATGGGCGGATACGCGCCGTGCTGAACCGCCGGTCCTAGGGCGTTCCCGTGGGCGACGACGCACGCCGGGCCGCGGTGGCCTCGATGCTGGGGGCGCGGTCGGTGGCGGTCGTGGGCGCCAGTGCCCGGCCCGACAGCTTCGGCGCCAGGATGATCATCGAAGCGCAACGAAGTTCGGCCCGAATGCATCTGGTCAATCCGCGCTACGACAGCATCGGCGATCTGCCATGTGCGTCATCGCTCGCCGACCTCGACGAGCCGGTCGACCTGGTGCTGCTCGGGGTGCCGGACACCGCGCTGGTCGACCAGGTGGCCGCCGCCGCCGACGCCGGGGCGCGGTCCGCCGTCGTGTTCGGCGCTGCGAACGGCGTCCGCGACAAGGTGGCCGCCGTTGCATCCGAGGCGGGTATGGCGCTGTGCGGCGCGGGCTGCATGGGCTTCGTCAACAACGCAACCGGCCTGCGCGCCCTTGGATACCTGGAGCCGGACCCCGTGCCGCCGGGCGGCGTCAGCCTCGTCACGCACTCCGGGTCGGCGTTCTCCACGTTGCTGAGGTCCCGGCGCGGGTTCGGGTTCCGTCTCGCCGTGTCGTCGGGCCAAGAGCTCGTCACGGACACCGCGGATTACGTCGACTATGCCCTCGACACGGGTACCGAACTGATTGCGCTGCTGCTGGAGACCCCCCGCGCGGTGCCCAGGCTCCGGGCGGCCCTGCACAGGGCGCACGAAAAGGGCGTGCCCGCGGTGATTCTGCCGGTCGGCCGGTCCCCGCGAGGGCAGGCGATGGTGGCGGCGCACTCGGGTGCG
>NZ_JBOGDD010000791.1:0-2648 GCF_050701675.1 Mycobacterium sp.
GCATGGGCATGCGCCGCGACATGATGGTCGCCGCCGTCAGCGGGGTGTCCTCGGCCAGATGCAGCGAGGCCTGATCCGCGCGCCCCGCCCGGTCCTCCGCGGCACTGGCGTGACCGACGTACAACAGGCGCGCCGGCTCATCGGCCAACATCTTGGCCAGCCAGTCACGGTCGGCGTCGGTCCGGCGGAACAGCTCGGTGGAGGCGCTGACGGCAGGCAGAACCCGTTGGCGTGCAACGACGTCTGCGAAGTAGCGCACCAGTGTGCTCTCCGGCGTCGGCCGACCAAGGACGGATCCCAGGGTCGAGTCCGCCCGCTGCCCTGGCACCCTCGGGTCGAGGATCAGCAGTGGCGGGTGGGACCGACGCCCTGACCACGTCGTGCGGGGTCGAGGCGCGTTGACGATGTTCGGGGGCATGGCCATCAGTACGTCGACGAGTTCCACCAGCCGATGTCCCTCCGACCCGAGGACGGCAGGCAGCGCGAGCAGACCCCACGGAACGCGAGCCAACCTCGCGCACGGTGAGACGAAGAGCACGGCTCGGGGGCTCGACACGTACTGCAGCAGCAGTTGCCAGGCCGGATGGGACAGCAGCAGCGTCCCGAGGTGTTGGGCGAGGGCCGCTTCGGACTCCGGGCCGGCCAGCGGCCCGGCCGTCAGTGCCCTGTCCACCGCCTCGGCGATGGACTCCCCCACCGCAGGCTCGGGGAGTGCGCCCGCGAGTTCATCCAGTGCGACGCGGATGAGCGCGTCCTCGACCACCCAGGTGACCGTCTGCGACGGTTCACCGACGACCCGCAGGCTGGCGTAGGTCGCGACCCCGACGTCCGCGAAACGCAGGACCAGGGCGGGGCGCTGGCTCGTGTTCATGGCCACGTCGCCCACGCGGACTCGGCCGCGGTGACGCACTGGCCGTAGCGCTGCAGTGCAAGGTCTCGGTAGTGGTCGAGCACGGGGCCGGTGGTCGGGTCCATCCGAAGGGGAGGCAGTGGCCCCAACCGGGTGAGCCCGGTGCCGTCCGTCACGGGCGGACCGGCTGCCACCAGGGCGAGTTCGTCGACGTCGGTGATCGGGGCCGCCGCGGTGGAGACGCTGGACCACTCGGTGGGCGCAGTGTCCGAGGGCGCCGCGGTGAACGTTCCTCTGGCACTGTGATATTCGACGAGCTGGCTCAGCAGATCGGTGTTCTCCGACTCCCACGCGACGGCGAACGCGCCCGCGAGCAGTGGCGCCGACACACAGGTGGCCCATTGAGCCCTTGCCTCGGCGTCGGCGATCGAGTAGCGCACCGAGTCGACGGCAAGGGAGGCGGGTACCTTGAGTTCCGCGGCGCGCTCCAACTTCTCCATCGCGGCGCCGTACCGCTGGGTGCCCGGCTCGGCGCGGGTGACGGCGGACCCCGCGCGGTACCTGGCCTCGGCGGCATCCCAGTCCTCGCTCGGATCCCCTGCACCGTCGAAGCCGAGGTCGGCCAGTGCTTCGGCCCGCCACACGTTGCCAAGATGGTCGTCGAGCCTCGCGTAGGCCAGCCAGCTGCTGCGCGGTGAGGCGTCCAGGCACGCGCGCGCCTGCGAGACCATGTCGACGGCTTCCGCATGACGGCCGCGGAAGATCGCGATCCAACTGCGCTGGAGCAGAATCCGGTGGATGTGCAACGGCTTGCCGAGTTCGCGCCAGTGACGCTCGGCGTTCTCCCAACACTCGTCTGCGACCTTGAGCCCACCTGCCGACATCCTGGTCAGGCCGAAGAAGAGCCAACATCTGGAGACGTCGTCGGCGCGGGCGTATCGTGCGATCACCGGGTAGGCCTCGTACATCAGCCGTTCGGTGGTCACGCGGTCGCCCATCTGCCAGCTCGCGGATCCGCGCTCCAATTGCGTTCGCGCCGTGGCCAACTCCCACCCACGCGCTTCGGCGCGGGCGCCCGCCCGCCGCAGCCAGGGTTCCGCCGCCTCCAGCCTGCCGGTTTCGATGCAGAATCTGGCGTACCCAATGCCGCCGAGCACGCGTAGGTTGTCGGCGGCCTCACCGGTGCCGGTCGATGCCAGGACGTGCTGGATGACCGCCTCCCACAGCGGAACGGACCGTACGTGCATATCGTCTTCGCACAGCGCGTTCGCGCACACGATGCGCGCATACGTCAGTAGGTAGGAGTGCTCCTCGGCGAGGTCGGCGAATTCGTCGTCCCCGTCGTCGAGGGCCAGGAGCGCGACCGCAGCGCCTTCGTGATCGCCGGTCGCCGCGGCCAGGCCCGTCTCGAGAAAGCCTGCCCGGCGCCCGTATCTGCGGATCATGTGCCGCATGGCGGGGGTCGTCATCGTCTGCTTCTCGAGCACGTCCGGCGCCGCCGTGCCCGCCAGGATCGACGAGTAGATGGCAAGGCACTCCCGGATTCGGAGGGCGCCCTCGCGCACACCCTCGTACGCCGTCCGCACCAGGTAGAGCTCGCCGAGCTGGGCCAGGGTCTCCATCATCCAGTCATCCCGGTCCGCCGCCTCGATCTGCGGCATCAGCGACAGCAGCAGCTCCTTCGCCGTCGTCTCGTCGGAGGCGAAGGACATCTGGCGAGCGCGCTCGAGCTCGTCGGGGACCGACACGGCTGAATCATAAGGCGGTGCGGACATGCGGAAGCGGCGGACGTGTCGAG
>NZ_JBOGDD010000792.1:0-1621 GCF_050701675.1 Mycobacterium sp.
TCCTGGGCCAGGTGGATTTCGCGGTGCGTTCAACTCAATTGCGGCCCAGCCCCGAGTGGTCGCAGAGAACCACCGGGAGATGGATGAGCAGATGACCGAGAAGATCGCGACGACGGACGGTGGAGCACCGATCCCCAGCGTCGAACATTCACTGAGCGTCGGCCCCGACGGGCCGATCCTGCTGCAGGACCACTATCTGATCGAGCAGATGGCCAACTTCAACCGGGAGCGCATCCCGGAGCGCCAGCCGCATGCCAAGGGTGGCGGCGCGTTCGGGCACTTCGAGGTGACCAACGACGTCAGCCAGTACACCAAGGCGGCGGTCTTCCAGCCCGGCGCCAAGACGGAGATGGTGGCCCGGTTCTCGACGGTCGCAGGCGAGCGTGGCAGCCCAGACACCTGGCGCGACCCGCGCGGGTTCGCGCTGAAGTTCTACACGTCCGAGGGCAACTTCGACATGGTCGGCAACAACACCCCGGTGTTCTTCGTCCGGGACCCGATGAAGTTCCAGAACTTCATCCGCAGCCAGAAGCGGATGGCGGCCAACAACCTTCGTGACCACCACATGCAGTGGGACTTCTGGACGCTGGTGCCCGAGTCGGCGCATCAGGTCACCTACCTGATGGGTGACCGGGGAATCCCGAAGACGTGGCGGAACATGAACGGCTACTCCAGCCACACCTACAGCTGGGTCAACGCCGCCGGTGAGATGTTCTGGGTGAAGTACCACTTCAAGACCGACCAGGGCATCGACTTCCTGACGCAGGAGGACGCCGACCGCATCGCCGGTGAAGACGGCGACTACCACCAGCGCGATCTGTACGACTCGATCGAGGCGGGCAACCACCCGAGTTGGACGCTGAAGATGCAGGTCATGCCGTTCGAGGACGCCAAGAACTACCGGTACAACCCGTTCGATCTGACCAAGGTGTGGCCGCACAGCGACTACCCGCTGATCGACGTCGGGACGATGACGTTGGATCGCAACGTCGAGGACTACCACGCTCAGATCGAGCAGGCGGCCTTCGAGCCCAACAACATCGTGCCCGGCACCGGTTTGAGCCCCGACAAGATGCTGCTGGCCCGCGGCTTCTCCTACTCCGATGCGCATCGCGCCCGACTCGGCGTCAACTACAAGCAGATCCCCGTCAACGAGCCCAAGGTCGAGGTCAACGCGTATTCCAAGGACGGAGCCATGCGGATCAGGCTGGCGACCGACCCGGTCTATGCGCCGAACTCCATGGGCGGCCCCGTGGTCGACGACCCGAAACGGGTGGCCGAAGCGCACTGGGCGTCCGACGGCGACATGGTCCGCACGGCGTACACGCTGCGTGCCGAGGACGACGACTGGGGACAGGCGGGCAACCTGGTCCGTGAGGTCATGGACGACGGCCAGCGGGATCGATTGGCCGCCAACATCATCGGGCACGTGCTCGACGGTGTGAAGGAGCCGGTGCTGTCGAGGGTGTTCGAGTACTGGCGCAACGTCGATCCGGATCTCGGGAAGAAGGTCGAGGAGGGCGTGCGCGCCAAGGCGGGCGGAAGCTGACACGACACGCCGGTGTGAACTACATTGACGTGATTCCCCTGGGGTCTGTGGGACTATTGAGAACTTTGGGGA
>NZ_JBOGDD010000793.1:0-2933 GCF_050701675.1 Mycobacterium sp.
TGCCATGACACTCGATCGGGGCCGGTTGCCCGACCGCCGCGGCGTATTGACGCCGGCATCGGCAATGGGTGACGTTCTGCTGACCAGGCTTCCGGCTGCGGGCGTCGCCATACACACCGCTGTTCTGACGGGTCAGGGCAGGTAAAACCCGCGGATGTGGTACCGGTGACCGCGACCGAGGAGCGCGTTGGCCGCTTGGAGGCCGGACGTGACGGCAGCCTCGATACAGCCGGCGTTGAAGCCCGAGTCGGTCCAGTCACCCGCGAGAACCAGGTTGTCGAAACCGCTTTCGTCGGAACGCAGACGATACCGGTCGGATCCAGGAACCGATTGGACGTATCGATCCGAAGGATCGATGTTGACGCTGACGTGCTGGGTCACCAGCGCTGACGCACCTCGACGGCCGTTGGCGCCAACCAGGAGGTGCCAGGCGAAACCACCCTCCGTGACCGCGCCAGGGAGGTAGAGGCCAACGTGGTTGTCGAGATGGGCGACCGCGTCGTCGAAGACCTTCGCGCGGCAACGGGCGACGTAGTCGTCGGGATCCTCGGTGGTGGGCCACAACGCATTCAGGGCCCCGCAGAAGTACGCCACGGTGTTGGGGCGATCGTCATCTGGCCACTGCTCGGCCCATAGCGTCTGCGGCATCGACGCCCAGGTGTCGAAGGGTGCGACGTAACCACTGGTGGTGACTCCTGGGTGGTCCCACCCCAGCGCCGTCTCCTCGGGCCGAAGCCACAGTTGAAACGCCTGGGTGGCCACGGTGCGCACGTGCTTGGTCATGTCGCGCCAGTGCGGGCTGTGGGCGATCAGCTCTCCCGCGACGACCTCGACCATGCCGAGCGATGCGGCGAACACGACCTGGTCGAAGTCGACGCCCCTACGCAGCACCCGGGTCTCGACGTCCGCGCGCTCGCCGAAATGGGATTCGAGAGCTTCGACCTTCGCATTCACGTCGAGCTGCTCGGCCAGCGGACGGGCCGGAAAGACGGGTAGGCCTGCGACCCTGGTCAGGGGTTCGTACTCCTTCACCCCGTCCGCCAGCCGGGCCTGTCGTCCCATCGTGATCGCCCCTATCGCCTGGTGGTGATTGTCGAGATGCAGGGCGTCGACGCGGTGGAAGAACTCGAACTCGACGCCGCGTCTGCGCAACGCCTGATACAGAGGGGCGATGACGACGTCTCCCATCCCAGCCGTCATCTTCCAGAAGAACGCCCCCTTGTATTGGAAGAGGGCGATCCCGGTGAGCAATACGGCGACCCCGGCGGCCAACGCCGGCCGCTCTTGGTCACCGTCCTCGTATCCGAAGACCATGTCGTAAAGCCCGCGGACGAGCGGAAAGTTCACGACGTCGGGATGGGCGCCGTGGCGAAGAATCCATGCACAGAAGTCCTCGTCGTTGATGGCGCGGAAGCCGCGAGGGTCGGTGACCAGATTGTCGGAGATTATCCCGCGTATCGTCGCCGTCTCGAGGGAGAGAAGCAACCAGATGCGACGGTGATCGGGCCGTCCCTCATAGTCGAGCGCCTCGCGGACCGCCGCCAAGGTCCGGCTCAACACGTCAGCCCGAATTGCTTCTGGAGCATGTGGTTTGACCAATGTCGCGAGCATCGCCACGACACCGCATCGCACCACGTCGAGCCATTGCGTGGTTGAGCTGAGAGAGTCGGGGTCGTCTTCGCCCGAGTCCTTCAGCGATTCGGCGAATTCGAGTATCAGCCGTAGGGCGCGGGTGAGGAATTCGATCGCGGTGAACTCCCGGCCCGTTGCCTTCGACTCGCCGGGCAGCTCGTCGTTGCGGGCAAGGCCGCCGGTCCATACCAACCAATCGTCGGCAATGGGGTCCGCGATGCCGAGGCTGTCGGCCGGAATCAACGCCTGATCCCAGGTGTGGATCGGTGCGCCGGGATCGGTTGTCCCACGGTTGAGTTCGGCATAGCACTCGCGGAGCAGTGCGAACGCGTTGTCGTAACAACCCAACCAGACGTGCAGGCCGTGCTCCTCGATGCGTCCGTGCGGTCCGCGGCTCGAGGCTCCCTTGCCGCCGAGACGCCAGCCGCGCTGATAGACGGTGATCGCATCGAAGCGTTCCTGCCAGCCGGGCTCGCTCAGCCGCCACGCGGCACTCAGCCCGGCCATGCCTCCACCCAGGATGGCGACTCGCCCGCGGCTCCTTGTCACACCAGCAGTGCTCGCGCGCGAGCCAGGTCTGGCCACGTCTGGCCGGCGGGCAGTCGGCGGGAAGCGTCGAACAACGCCGCTCGCGCGGAATCGCCAACGAGCTCGAAGTCATCTGCAGCCGAACGAATTTCGAAGATGTGGGCGCCCTGCTTCTGAGCCAGCTCGATCGAGGTGCGGAAGTGTTGGTGGCGTGCGTCCTCGTCGTCGAGTGTGTGCGCGCGCAAGCGCAACAGCTCCGCGTCGTAGAACTGTATCCAGGTGTCTTGCCCCATCTTCAGCGAGGTGTCCAGGCATTCCCGTGCTGAATCGAGATCCCCTGCGGCGGTGTGCAATCGGGCGAGTACCCCGTCGTGCACGGCGAGGAACGTCTTCACCTCGAAGGCTCGCCAGGTCTGCACGACGGTGGTCATGGTGTCGATGTGCGATTGCAGTGCGGCCCGTCCGGTCTGGCCGGCGGCCAGCGCCACCAGGGCCAGTCCGGCACTCTGCTGGCTCCATCCGACCATGAGCCATTCGTCGAAGTCGTATTGTTTTGCCAGGGAGCTGAGTTCGGCGGCGATCTGGACGCTGTGGGCCGGCTCGCCTGCTTCGTTGCGGAGCACCGCCTCGATCGATCGTCCATAGCAGAGGCTGAAGGCGCCGTGCGGGAAGCCGGCGGCGTGGCTTCTGGCCTCCATCCGTTCCAAGGCAGCTTCGGCTCCGCGGAGATCGCCCTGGACGAACCGCGTGAAGGCGAGAAACGAGTACATCCC
>NZ_JBOGDD010000794.1:0-11658 GCF_050701675.1 Mycobacterium sp.
TATTTATGCTGGTCAAGAGAGGTGTGTCGAACATCATTCTGTAACGTGTTCTAGCGCTCACAGCGGACTGACAATTGAGACTGTCAGTCTCGCGAGTCCATCAATCCGGTGGCCGAGAAACCCAGCTCGGGGTCACGGTCAGCAAAGTACTCGCCCAGGGTGGAGCCGAGATCGTCAACGCCCCAGGCATCGGCGTCCGCGGTGAAGTGCTTCTCCGCCACGGGCGCCGCCACGAGCGTGACAGTCGGACCATAGACGATGAACAGCTGCCCGTTGACCCCTTCCGCGGCGGGCGACGACAGGAACTGCACCAGCGTGACGACGTGCTCGGGCGACAGCCCGTCGACCCGCCCCTCCTCGAGCTGGGGCGCTTCGCCGAAGACGTCGGCGGTCATCGCGGTCCTGGCGCGCGGCGCGATGGCGTTGGCGCGGACCCCGTAGCGGCCGAGCCCGCGGGCCGCCGTCAGGGTCAGTGAGGTGATGCCTGCCTTGGCCGCGCCGTAGTTGGCCTGACCGACCGGGCCTGCGAGCCCTGCCTCCGAGGAGGTGTTGACGATGCGGCCGTACACGGTGCCGCCGTTCTGCTTGGCCTTGTCCCGCCAGTACGTGGCGGCGTTGCGGGTGAGCAGGAAGTGACCGCGCAAGTGCACGGCGATGACGGCGTCCCAGTCCTCGTCGGTCATGTTGAACAGCATCCGGTCGCGGGTGATCCCCGCGTTGTTCACCACGATCGACAGGCCACCGAGACCGTCGGCGGTGGCCACCAGCTCGTCGGCGGTGCTGCGCGCACTGATGTCACCCGCGACGGCGATGCCCTTGGATCCCGCGGCCGCGATCTCGTCGAGGACGTCGGACTTGTCGAGGGCCCCCGCGATGTCGTTGACGACCACCGTCGCACCGGCTCTGGCCAGACCGACGGCCTCGGCGCGGCCAAGTCCTGCGGCCGCACCCGTCACCACCGCGACCAGTCCGGAAAGATCGGTCGATTCCGTGCTCATTTATGAATACCTCTAGTCTTCTAGTCTTTGCGAAAGAGGGCGGCTCTCGGGCATTCGGCGATCGCCTGCTCGGCAAGGTCCTCCTGACCCACCGGCACCGGATCAGCCTTGATCACGGCATAGTCTTCGTCATCGAGATCGAAGAGGTCCGGGGCGATACCGACGCACACCGCGTTACCTTCGCAGCGATCACGGTCAACTTCCAGTCGCATGACACGTCTCCTCTCGCTCTCGGCCAGGAACAACCGGCCTGGATTCCAAGACTAGAACGTGTTACAACCGGGGAGGCCCACGGGTACCCCCGGACATGTGCGGAACAGTAAGGACGGCAGCGATGCGGATCGGCTACAGCCCCGAGCAAGAGGAGGTGCGCCGCGAGTTGCGCTCGTACTTCACCAAGCTGATGACCCCGGAGCGGGCTGAGGCGCTCAGCGCGGGCGACGGCGGCGAGATGGGGCGCGGCAGCGTGTACCGCGACACCGTCAAGCAGATGGGCGAGGACGGGTGGCTGACGCTGTCCTGGCCCAAGGAGTTCGGCGGGCAGGCCCGCACCCCGATGGAGGGGCTCATCTTCAACGACGAGGCCTCCATCGCCAACGTGCCGGTGCCGTTCTTGACCATCAACAGCGTGGCGCCGACGATCATGGCGTTCGGCACCGACGAGCAGAAGAAGTTCTTCCTGCCCAAGATCGCCGCGGGTGAGCTGCACTTCTCGATCGGCTACTCCGAGCCCGGGGCGGGCACCGACCTCGCCGCCCTGCGCACCACCGCGGTCCGCGACGGCGATGACTACGTGGTCAACGGCCAGAAGATGTGGACCAGCCTGATCGCCTACGCGGACTACGTGTGGCTGGCCGTCCGCACCAATCCCGAAGCCAAGAAGCACAGGGGCATCTCGATGCTCATCATGCCGACCACGGCCGAGGGCTTCTCCTGGACGCCGGTGCACACGATGTCCGGCGTCGACACCAGCGCCACGTACTACCAGGACGTGCGGATTCCGACGAGCAATCTGGTCGGCGAGGAGAACGCCGGCTGGAAGCTGGTGACCAACCAGCTCAACCACGAGCGCGTCGCCCTGGTTTCGGCCCAGCCGATCTTCGCCGCGCTCGGTGCCGTCCGCGAGTGGGCGCAGAACACCAAGGACGTCCACGGCAACCGGTTGATCGACTCGCAGTGGGTGCAGCTCAACCTGGCTCGGGTGCACGCCAAGGGCGAGGTGCTCAAGCTGATCAACTGGGAGCTCGCGTCGACCGACGAAGCCCCATCCCCAGCAGATGCGTCGGCCGCCAAGGTCTACGGCACCGAGTTGGCCACGGAGGCATACCGCCTGCTGATGGAGGTGCTGGGAACGGCGGCCACCCTTCGCTCCGACTCCCCCGGCGCACTGCTGCGGGGCCGCATCGAGCGGATGCACCGGTCGTGCCTGATCCTGACCTTCGGCGGCGGCACCAACGAGATTCAGCGCGACATCATCGGCATGGTCGCCCTGGGCCTCCCCCGGGTCAACCGCTAGCTCCGCGAGCCCTCCCGAAACGAAAGCGAAGACTTCACATGGATTTCTCAACACCTGAGGCCGCGGAAGACCTTGGCGGCCTTGCGCGCTCGATCGTCGACTCAGTGTGCACGCCGGAACGCCAGCGCGAACTCGACAAGCTCGACGAGCGCTTCGACCGCGATCTGTGGTCGAAGCTCATCGACGCCGACATCCTCTCGACCGCCGCGCCGGAATCGTTGGGCGGAGGCGGTTTCGGAGTGCTCGAGGAGGTCGCCGTGCTGGTCGCACTCGGCCGCCAGATCGCCGCCGTGCCCTACTTGGAGTCAGTGGTGCTGGCCGCAGGCGCCCTCGCGAAGTTCGGCTCCGTTGCACTGCAGCGGGACTGGGCCGCTCCGGCCGTCAACGGTGAGAAGATCCTGACCGTCGCACTCGAGGCCGAGATGGGCCAGGGCCCGGTGCAGGCTACGTCTTCCGGGCCAGACGGCTCAGGCCACCGGCTGACCGGCACCAGGGCGCTCGTCGGTTACGGACCTGTTGCCGACGCATTCCTGGTGCCCGCCGAATCCGATTCGGGTGTCAAGGTATTCCTCGTCGCCGCCGGCGACCCCGGCGTCACGGTCAGCTCGCTGGACACCACCGGACACGGCAGCGTCGGCCACCTGGAGTTCCAAGGCGCCGACGTCGATGCCGGCCGCCTGATCGGCGGCGAAGAGGTGGTGTCCTGGCTGACCACTCGGGGCACGTTGGGCCGCAGCGCCCTTCAGCTCGGCGTGCTCGAGCGCGCGCTCGAACTGACCGCGCAGTACGCCAGGGAGCGCGAGCAGTTCGACCGGCCCATCGGCAGCTTTCAGGCCGTCGGTCAGCGCCTGGCCGACGCCTACATCGACATCAAGGGTCTGCGCCTGACCGTGACGCAGGCGGCATGGCGACTGTCCGAGGATCTGTCCGCCGACCTCGAGGTCGGCACCGCGGCGTTCTGGGCGGCGGAGGCTGGCCACCGCGTAGCGCACACCACGGTGCACGTGCACGGCGGCGTCGGGATAGACGTCGATCATCCGGTGCACCGATACTTCCTTGCCGCCAAGCAGACCGAGTTCGCCGTGGGCGGTGCCACCGGACAACTCTTGCGGATCGGTCGCGAGTTGGCCGAGACACCTGCCTGATCAACCGGTGCGCAACCCGACCGTCGCGGATCTGCTGGCGCCTCTTGTCGACGTCACCGATCGCGGTGTCTACGAGGGTGATTCCTTCGTCAGCTGGCGCGACCACCTGCGCGCCGGGGCCCAGTTGGCCGCGGCCCTGCGGGGTCGACTCGACCCCAGTAAGCCCCCACACGTCGGGGTGCTGCTCGGCAACACCACGTTCTTCTCGACGGTCCTGGTGGCGGCGGGCCTGGCCGGCCTGGTCCCGGTCGGCCTCAATCCGACCCGTCGGGGTGAGGCCTTCGCCCGAGACGTCACCCGCGCCGACTGCCAACTGGTGCTGACCGATGACGTGACCGCCCTTTCGGACGCACTGCCCGACGGCGTCCCGTGCGTCGACGTCGAATCTCCTGCGTGGGCCGATGAACTCGCAGCCCACGCCGGCGCCGAGGTGACCTTCGCCGACATCGGCCCCGACGACCTGTACATGCTGATCTTCACCTCGGGTACCAGCGGTGAACCCAAGGCCGTCCGCGTCACCCATGACAAGGTGGCCTTTCCGGGGACCATGCTCGCCGATCGGTTCGGGCTGGATCGGGACGACACGTTCTACCTCTCGATGCCCCTGTTCCACTCCAACGCCATCATGGCCGGCTGGGCCGTTGCGGTGGCCGCCGGAGGCTCGATTGCCTTGCGGCGTAGGTTCTCCGCATCACAGTTCATCCCCGACGTCCGACGCTTCGGCGCGACCTACGCGAACTACGTCGGCAAACCGCTGTCGTACGTCCTCGCCACGCGGGCGCGTGACGACGACCGGGACAACCCGTTGCGCTTCATGTACGGCAACGAGGGCGCCCCCCGCGACCTGCCGCGGTTCGCCACCAGGTTCGGCACCGTCGTCGTCGACGGATTCGGTTCGACGGAGGGCGGCATCGCGATCGGGCGGACGCCTGACACGCCGGAGGGCTCACTCGGACCGCTGACCGACGAGGTCGCCATCGTGGACGTCGAGACAGGTGGCCCGTGCCCGCCGGGCAAGGTCGGCGAGCTGGTGAACCCCAAGGGCCGCGGCTGGTTCCGCGGCTACTACGGTGACGAAGCCGCCGAGACCGAGCGGATGGCCGGGGGCGTCTACCACAGCGGTGACCTCGCATACCGCGACGAGGCCGGCTACGCCTACTTCGCCGGTCGCCTCGGTGACTGGATGCGCGTCGACGGCGAGAATCTCGGCACCGCGCCGATCGAACGAGTCATCCTGCGGCACCACGACGTTCTCGAGGCGGCCGTCTACGCGATCCCCGATCCGGCCGTCGGCGACCGGGTGATGGCAGCGCTGGTGTTGTCGCCGGGCGCGACGTTCGACCCCGATGGGTTCGCGGCCTTTCTGACCGACCAGCCGGATCTCGGGAGAAAGCAGTGGCCCACGTTCGTCCGGATCAGCTCGGCCCTGCCGCGTACCGAGACGTTCAAGGTGATCAAGCGGTTGCTGTCCGCCGAGGCGCTGGACTGCGCGGATCCGGTGTTCGGCATCCAGCGGTAGCGTGACGACATGGGCTACCGCGAAATCGCGCCACCCGACGACCTACGCGATCTCGTCGAGACCGGGTGGATGGCACGGGGACACGGCGAAACCGCGCGCGTGCTCCCCGACGGGTGCATGGACCTCATCCGGATGGACGACCACGTGGTCGTCGCCGGCCCGGACACCCGCGCCCTGATCACCTCGCGCAGCCGCAGTCCGGTAGTGGGCCTGAGGTTTCGTCCCGGCGTACTTCCTCGGCTACTCGGCGTGCCGGCAGCGGAATTGGTCGGGCTGCGGGTCACGCTCGACGAGCTGTGCACCGTGGATTCCCGCGCGCCGCTCGCGGAGGTCGCCCGCGAGCTCGCGTCCCGCCCCGAGCGACGCGAGACGTCGCCGTGGTCGTTGCAGGCCCTCGAGAGCCTGACCGCCACTCTGGCGGCGGGGACACCCGCCGGACGGGTGGCACGCGAGACCGGCTGGTCCAGCCGCACCTTGCAACGACAGTGTCGCGCCGTCTACGGCTACGGGCCCGTGACGTTGCGCCGCATCCTGCGGTTTCGCCGGGCGGTGTCCCTACTTCGGACGGGCCGGTCGTTGGCGGATGTGGCCGTTGCGGCCGGATACGCGGACCAACCGCATCTGCACCGCGAGGTGCGCGCGTTGGCGGGCACGACGGTGACGGCGTTGGCCGCCGGTCAGTCGATCGACTACGTCAATGGCGCGAAGAGGTCGACCGAGGTGCCGTCGGGATCCTCGACCGTGGCATAGCGCTGGCCCCATGGCGCATCGAAGGGCGCAAGCGTGCCGGGATGGCCTGCGGCGGTGAGCCGTTCGAATGTTGCGTCCACGGCTTGCGGCGCGGCAAAGCCAAAGGCGATGGCGACTCGACCTGGCCCCGTCGGCGGCGACCACCCGGGATGCATGCCCGCGATGACCTCCTCGGTGTCGAAGGCCAGCGTGTTCCCCCCCGGCAGCACCACCTCGACGTGCGGGCCCTCGGGGACCGGTATCGCAAGGCCCAACAGCCGGTAGAAGTCCAACGACCGCGCGACGTCGCGCGCCACGATCTCCACCACGACTGATTGCACGGAATCGTTCATCGATCGCACGTTAGGCGGTTGTCCCGACGGAGTCGTGAACGAATCGGACAGGTTGGGACACTAGTCTGACGCGATGGCGATCGATCCGAGCTCGGTGATGCTGACGGGGCGGGTGGCCGTGGTCACCGGCGGCGGGGCGGGCATCGGACGCGGTGTCGCCGACGGCCTAGCGGCGTTCGGTGCACGGGTGGCGATCTGGGAGCGCGATGCGCAGACGTGTGCGTCGGCCGCCGAAGCAGTCGGCGGGCTCGGCATCGTGGCCGACGTCCGCGAATCCTCGGACGTCGACGCCGCACTCGCGCGCACGGTCGCCGAGCTCGGACCCGTCTCGGTGTTGGTCAACAATGCCGGTGGAGTGTTTCCCTCACCGCTGCTCGAGACCTCTGAGAACGGATGGGATGCGCTGTACCGCGCCAATCTTCGCCACGTCCTGCTGTGCACCCAGCGCGCCGCACGGGTGATGGTCGAGCATGGGATCGCAGGCAGCATCATCACCGTGACGTCGATAGAAGGTGTGCGCGCGGCCCCGGGATACGCGGCGTACGCGGCCGCCAAGGCAGGCGTCGTCAACTACACGAAGACCGCAGCGCTGGAGCTCGCACCACACGGGATCCGCGTCAACGCGCTGGCCCCCGACTTCACCCTGACCGAGGGCCTCGCGGCGATGTCGACGCCGGAGTCCCTGGCCCGCGCGGCCCGCATGGTTCCGATGGGACGTGCCGGTCACGTCGACGAGATGGCTGGTGCGGCAGTCTTCTTGGCGTCGGACATGTCGTCGTACGTCACGGGTCAGACCATCCACGTGGATGGCGGCACGGCCGCGGCGGGTGGTTGGTACCCGCACCCCGAGACCGGCGTCTACACATTGGGTCCGGCGTGACGCCGAGAACACGGCCAGAGCAAATTCTCGGCAGGTGCCCGTAGATGTACAGTCTCCACGAATCAAGAATCCGAGCGCGAGGAGTTAACCCATGAGAGCTTCGGCGCTCACCGGTGTGGCTGCAGCCTTCACCGCCCTTGCCGTCGTTCTGGCAGGCTGCGGCTCGGACACCAAGACCGCAACGTCCAGCAGCTCGGGTGCGGGCAAGTCGGCCAGCAGCGAGACGGCGAACTCGAAGAAGTCGACGGTGCCAGAGACTGCCGAGCAGGAGGCCGCGGGCCCCAATCCGACCATCGCGGACTACATCAAGGAAAACGACATCCAGGAGACCGGGATCAAGATGGGCGACCCCAGCGCGCCCGCCGTGAACCTGCCCGTCCCAGACGGCTGGCACGCATTGAGCCCCGAAGAAGCCCCCAGCTACGCCTACGGCGCAATCGTGTACAGCGGATCGGAGTTCGAGGCAGACCCGCCGAACATCGTCGCACTGATGTCCAAGCTGACCGGAGACGTCGACCCGCAGCGGATCATCGACCTGGCGCCCGGCGAGCTCAACAACCTGCCGGACTACAAGGCGGGTAGCGAGGGTGAGACCAGCACGCTGGGCGACTACCCGGCGTACGTACTCGGCGGCACCTACACGAGAGACGGGGCGACGCGTTTCATCGCGCAGAAGACGGTCGTCATCCCCGCCGCCGACGGGCTGTACGTCCTGCAGCTCAACGTCGACGGCCCCGACGCAGCGGGCGAGGTCCTCGGCGCCGCCACGGACAAGATCGACAGCGACACCACCATCGGCTGACCTCGCCGAGATACCGAACTGCTCGACTAGCCGCGGATGCCGTCGAGGCGGCGGGTGGCCTCCTCGAAACCCGTGACCAGCTCGGCGATGATGTCGGCGACGGGACGAATCTCGTTCATCCGCCCCACGATCTGGCCGACGGGCATGGCGACGGTGGTCGGGTCGCTGGACTCGCTCATCCGCTGATGCGCTCCGCTGACAAGGATGTTCTGCAACGGCATCGGCAGCGGTTCGGGTGCGTCGTCGGCATCCCAGGCGTCGGTCCACCGGCTCTTGAGCAGCCGCGCAGGCTTCCCCGTGTAGATGCGCCGACGCACCGTATCGCCGGAGCCCGCCGCCAGCAGTGCCTGCTGGATCACCGAAACGCCGCCCTCGGTGCGCACCCCAAGGTCGTATTCCGCGGCGGTGAGGAACGCCGAGCCCATCCAGACCCCCTGGGCGCCAAGCGCCAACGCCGCCGCCACCTGACGGCCGGAACCGATGCCACCGGCAGCCAGCACGGCGGTGCTACCCCCAAGTGCGTCAACGACTTCCGGCACCAGCACCATCGAGGCGATCTCGCCGGTGTGGCCGCCGGCCTCGTGGCCCTGCGCGATCACGATGTCGACACCGTTCTCGGCATGGCGCAACGCGTGCTTGGCACTGCCTGCCAGCGCCGCCACCGGCACGCCCGCCGCGTGCACCTGCTCGATGACGTCCTTCGGTGGCGAACCCAGGGCGTTGGCGATCAGCTTGATGGGATGTTTCAGCGCCACCTCGACGTGTGACCGGGCGACCGAATGCAGCCACCCGAGAACGCCTTCGGACTTCGCTTCATCCTCGGGCAATGGTGGGACACCGAGGTCGGCGAGCGTCTTGTCGACGAAGTCGCGGTGGCTCTGCGGGATCAGCTTGTCGATGTCGACGGAGCTGCCCTCGGTGGGCACCTTGGCGGGCATCACGATGTCGACGCCGTACGGCTTGCCGTCGGTATTGGCGTCCATCCACTGCAGGACGCGCTCGAGGTCGTCGGCGTCGTTGAAACGCACGCAGCCCAGCATGCCGAGGCCACCGGCACGGCTCACCGCGGCGGCGACCTTCTCCGACGGGGTGAAGACGAAGATCGGGTACTCGATGCCGAAGCGGTCACAGAGTTCGGTTTTCATGGGCTCATCCTCATCTAGGCTTGCACCCCAGCGTGTTTGGCGTGGACGTCGTTGGCCGGTCCGGCCTCCGTCTGCTCCTTGGCCCAGCGGTAGTCGGGTTTGCCAGCAGGCGAGCGCTTCACCTCGTCGACGTACCAGAGGCTGCGCGGCACCTTGTATCCCGCGATCTCGCTGCGGACGAAGGCGTCGAGTTCGGCGAGCGTCGGGCGGGCACCCTCACGTGGCTGCACGACCGCGGCGACGTGTTGTCCGAACCGCGGATCGGGCACCCCTACGACGAGGGCGTCGAAGACGTCTGGGTGGCCCTTCAGCGCGGCCTCGACCTCTTCGGGGTAGATCTTCTCGCCGCCGCTGTTGATCGACACCGAACCGCGGCCGAGCATCGTGACGCTGCCGTCCTCCTCGACCTGGGCGTAGTCGCCGGGGATCGCGTAGCGGACGCCGTTGATGGTCTGGAACGTCTCGGCAGTCTTCTTCTCGTCCTTGAAGTAGCCGACGGGGATGTGACCGCGCTTGGCGATGATGCCGCGCACACCCGAACCCGGCACGACGGGATTGCCGTCCTCGTCGAGCACGGCGGTGTTCTTGTCGATGGTCACGCGCGGACCGCCGGTGTGCGACTGGCCCTTTGCCACGATGCTGGTACCGCCGAAACCCGTCTCCGAGGAGCCGATCGAGTCCGTGATGATCCTGTCCGGCAGCAGTTCGAGGAACTTCTCCTTGATGCTGGTAGAGAACAACGCGGCGGTGCTGGCGAGCAGGAACAGCGACGACAGATCATATTCGTCGCCCTTCTCCTGATGCGCGAGTAGCGCGTCGAGCAGCGGGCGCGCCATCGCGTCACCCGTGAAGAACAGCAGGTTCACCTTGTGCTGGTGAATCGCGCGCCAGACCTCGTCGGCGTTGAATTCCGGTGTCAGAACCGAGGTTTGGCCCGAGAAAAGTGACATCCAGGTAGCCGACTGCGTGGCGCCGTGAATCATCGGCGGAATCGGGTAGCGGATCATCGGCGGGTTCGCCGCCGCCGCCTTCGAGAGGTCGTACTCGTCGGCGATCGGCTCGCCGGTCGCAAAGTCGGTGCCCCCGAACAACACCCGATAGATGTCCTCGTGGCGCCACATGACGCCCTTGGGGAAGCCCGTGGTGCCGCCGGTGTACAGCAGGTAGATGTCGTCGGCGCTACGCGGGCCGAAGTCACGCTCTGGTGAGCCCTGCTCGAGTGCCGAGTAGAACTCGACGCCGTCGTACCGGTGGTAGTCCAGGTCGCTACCGTCCTCGACCACCAGGATCGTCTTGACGTCCGGGGTGTCCGGAAGGACGTTGGCGACGCGGTCGGCGTACTGCCGCTCGTGCACCAGCGCGACCATGTCCGAGTTGCCGAAGAGGTATCGCAGTTCGCCCTCGACGTAGCGGAAGTTGACGTTCACCAGGATGGCGCCCGCCTTGACGATGCCGAGCATCGCAATGACGATCTCGATGCGGTTGCGGCAGTAGAGGCCGACCTTGTCATCCTTCTTCACGCCCCGGGCGATGAGGTAGTGGGCGAGACGGTTCGCCTTCTCCTCCAACTCGGCATAGGTGAGCTGTTCGCCGCCCGAGATGAGGGCGACACGGTCTGGCACGGCGTCTATGGCGTGCTCGGCTAGATCGGCGATGTTCAGGGCCACAGGACCTAAACTAGAACGTGTTACATTTCGTGACAAGTCCGTGGCATTGGAGCTGAAAGGCGGAATCCCTTGAGTGAGCCGGAGAAGGGCCCCGACGCCCTCATTGAGCAGCGCGGACACACCCTGATCCTGACGCTGAATCGACCCGAGGCGCGCAACGCGCTCTCCACCGAGATGCTCTCGATAATGGTCGAGGCATGGGACCGCGTCGACAGCGATCCGGAGATCCGGACGTGCATCCTCACCGGGGCCGGCGGCTACTTCTGTGCGGGCATGGACCTCAAGGCCGCGACCAAGGCCCCGCCAGGTGACTCGTTCAAGAGCGGCGGCTACGACCCCACCCGAATCGACGGCCTGCTGAAGGGCCGTCGCCTCACCAAACCACTCATCGCCGCGGTCGAGGGGCCCGCCATCGCAGGCGGCACCGAGATCCTGCAGGGCACCGACATCCGCATCGCGGGCGAGAGCGCCAAGTTCGGCATCTCCGAGGCCAAGTGGAGCCTGTACCCGATGGGCGGGTCCGCCGTGCGGCTGGTGCGTCAGATCCCGTACACGATCGCGTGCGACCTGTTGCTCACCGGACGGCACATCACCGCGGCCGAGGCGCTGTCCTACGGGCTGATCGGCTACGTCGTCCCGGATGGCACTGCCCTGGACAAGGCGCTGGCGATCGCCGAGGTGATCAACAACAACGGGCCGCTGGCCGTGCAGGCCATCCTCAAGTCGATTCACGACACCGAGGGCATGCACGAGCTCGACGCGTTCAAGATCGACACGAAGATCGGCATCGGCGTCTTCCTCAGCGACGACGCGAAGGAAGGTCCGTTGGCCTTCAAGGAGAAGCGCGCCCCCAACTTCCAGATGAAGTAGCTCTCCTCCGCGAGGTCATGGTGCAGTGCCGAGC
>NZ_JBOGDD010000795.1:0-2663 GCF_050701675.1 Mycobacterium sp.
GTTCGGGCCTTCACCCAACGCGAGCCGCGGCGCGACTTGCGTTGGGCGCGAGCGGCGGTAGGCCGTAGTGGCCGCGCAGCGTGGTGGATTCGTACTCCTTGCGGAAGATTCCACGGCGCTGCAACTCCGGCACCAGATGATCGGCGATCTGCTCCAGACCGGACGGGAAGACGTCGAAGTTGACGTTGAAGCCGTCGGCCGCTCGAGCTGTGAACCAGGCCTCGATCTCGTCGGCGACCTGTTCGGGCGTGCCGACGATGGCGTTCTGCGCGTTCGCGCGGCGCTGGAGTAGCTCACGCACCGTGAGGTCCTCCCGGCGTGCCACCGACAGCACGGAGTTGGCGCTGCCGATACTGCGCGGGCGCCACTGCGGTGAGTCGAAGAAGTGCCATGGCAGGGTCTTGTCCAAGTCCAGCAAGGCAACTGGGATGCCGAGCAGGGTTGCCAGCGCGCCCACCGCCGCCGCGTCCACGATGACCGGTCCGACCACTTCTGCACGACGGGCCTTCGCCTCGGCCTCGGTGCTACCGAGCGTGATGTTCAGGCCGGGCAGCACCAGCAGCTCGTCGGGGTTGCGACCGTGAGCCGCAGCGCGGGCCTTCAGATTGCGGTAGAACTCCTGCGCGGTCGGCACCGTGTTGGCGGCACAGAACACCGCGTCGGCGTGCTTGGCGGCGAGGTCGATGCCCAGCGGCGACGCACCCGCCTGGACGATCACCGGCCTGCCTTGCACGGAGCGCGGGAACTGAAACCGCGCACGGAAGCCCACGTGCTCGCCGTCGAAGTCCACCGTCGCCACCTTGCCGTCGTCCACCAGCTCACCCGTCGTGGGGTCGGCAACGAGGGCGTCCGCATCCCAGGAGTCCCAGAGCTGTTGGACGGCGATCAGCACTTCTTCGGCGCGCCCGTATCGGAAGTCGCGTTCGGGCAACGGCTCCCGGCCGTACAGGGCCGCTGCGGCGTCCTCACCGGAGGTGACGACGTTGACGGCCGCCCGACCACCGGAGGCGATGTCGAGCGTCGCGACCCGGCGGGCGACGTCCCATGGCTGGTAGAAGGTCGCCGACAGCGTCGCGACAAGGCCGATGTGGCTGGTCGCGCGGGCCACCGCCGTCTGGAGCATGAACGGGTCGAAGGCGTGCCACGGTTTGGTGAAGTTGGTGTCCCCCAGATGGTCGGCAAGGAACACCGCGTCGAGTAGCCCCCGCTCGGCGATCTGCCCGAGCTTCTCCCATGACGCGAAGTCGAGGAACCAGGTCGGCGGATCGCTCTGCCGCCAGCTGTTCGGCGGTTTCGCGAGGCCATTGCCGTTCACGTTCAGATGGAGGAGCCGTTCTGCCACCGCTCCATCCTTGGGGAGAACCGCCCGGGGATGAAGAGGAAGCGGCTACGGGTTCCGGCAAGCAGATCTTCGTAGTCCCGGGCTCGATCTCGGAGGGCAGGAGCGGAGCGACCCGGGATGGCAACAGTTAAGCGCGGGCGCATCGATGCGTTAGCCCAACCCCGTTGATCTGGCCCGCCCAGGGACTGAGACTGGGACGGATGACCGAACTTGCCGAAGCCAGCACCGCCGTCACCTACGGCTCACCACAGCTGCGGGAGCTGATCGACTACATCGCCGAAGGCGCCATCGGACGCGACGAGCGCGACGAGCTGCCCTACGAGGCGATCGACGCCGTCAAGCGGGCCCGCCTCGGAGCCATCCGCCTGCCCGTCGAACAGGGTGGCGGTGGTGCGTCGCTGGTGGAGGTCTACAAACTCTTCATCGAGCTGGGCGCGGCGGATTCCAACGTCGCGCACATCGTGCGCAGCCACTTCGGCGTCGTGGAGAACCTGCTGCGCAGCACTCGCCCCGAGGACGCGCAGTGGCTCGAGCGCGTCGCACGCGGTGACTTGATCGGTTCGGCGTCAACCGAACTGAGCGCGAAGGCCGGCGCCACCGATTTCCCGTACCAGACGGCGATCACCCAGACTTCCGACGGCCTGCGCCTGAACGGGACCAAGCACTACACCACGGGCAGCCTGTACATGGACTGGCTGATCGTCGGCGTCACCGACGTCGACGGAGACAAGGCCGAGGTCATCATCCCCACCGACCGCGCGGGCGTGGTGCGAACCAACGACTGGGACGGCTTCGGCCAGCGCTTCACCGGCAGCGGCACGGTGACCTTCGACAACGTCGACATCGCCCCCGAGGACTACTTCGTCAAGGGGGCATTCACCCGCGACGGGCTCACCTACCGCGCCACGTTCTTCCACATCCAACTCAGCGCGATGATCGCGGGCATCCTGCGAAGGGTCGCCAGCGATGCCGTCGACCAGGTCCACGGTAAGAAGCGGGCGTTCTATCACGCCACCGCCGACATCCCGACCAACGATCCGATCGTCCAGTACAGCGTCGGGCTGCTGCACAGTCAGGCCTTCGCCGCCGAGGCCATGGTGCTCGCCGCGGGCGCAGCCCTTGCAGAGGCGTACGCGGCAGCCGGCACTCCCGAGGAGCCCGAACTCTCGCTGCAGGCAACGCTGCTCAACGCCAAGGCCAAGGTCGTCATCGACGAACTCGCCAACCGCGCGGCCTCGGAACTGTTCGACATCGGTGGCGGCTCGCTGGTTCACCGCAGCAAGCACCTCGACCGGCACTGGCGCAACATCCGCTCGATCGC
>NZ_JBOGDD010000796.1:0-7126 GCF_050701675.1 Mycobacterium sp.
CTCTCCAACGGGCAGCGCCAGCGGGTGGCGCTGGGTCGGGTGCTGGTGCGGCCCGCCGACATCTACCTGCTCGACGAGCCGCTGAGCCACCTCGACGCGAAACTCCGGGCGGCGATGCGCGCCGAACTCAAACAGCTCGGCGCGATGTCGAAGACCACCACCGTCTACGTCACCCACGACTACCAGGAGGCACTGGCTCTCGGCGATCGCATCGCCGTGATGCGGGAGGGCTCCCTGGTCCAGATCGGCACACCCGAGGAGATCTGGCGTCGGCCCGCGGACACGTTCGTGGCAAGAGCCCTCGGGCAGCCGGAGATCAACCTCTTCGACGGAGAAGTCCAGGACGGCCGAATCCGGCTCGGGGACGGTTCGTTCGGCGTGCCGGTGCCCTCGGGTTCGAACCTCGTGGGCGGCGATCGCGTCCGGGTCGGCCTGCGGCCGTGCGACGTTCACGTCATCGGTGACGAGGCTGCCGCGGCGGCGAAGTTCTCGGGCACCGTGATCCTCGCCGAGCGACTGGGCCGCAACATCGAGCTGACGGTCGACGTCGGAGGCGAACAATTGATCGTGCTGGCCTCGGGCCGCGAAGGCGTCGCCGAGGGTGCCACGGTGGCGATGACCGTCGCCGACGACGACGTTCACGTCTTCGCCGCAGGCGAGGGTGACACGCCACGATTCGGTGCGGACGACAAGACCCTGGAGGCAGCGCAATGAGCGTCATGACATCGCGGAAGGAGGGCTCCGCCAAGGGCGGACCGGGCGCCTCGGAGACTGCGCAGAGCCTCACCCTGACCGACCTGGTCAAGACCTACGCCTCGCGCGGCAGGGAGAGCGTCACCGCGGTCAAGGGCATCGACCTGGCGATCGAAGCCGGGGAGCTCGTCGCCCTGCTCGGCCCATCGGGCTGCGGCAAGACCACGACGCTGCGGATGATCGCCGGACTGGAAACGGTGACCAGCGGTTCCATTCGCATCGGCGACCGGGAGATCTCGCAGCTGCCCGCATCCAAGCGCGGCATCGGGGTCGGCTTCGAGAGCTACGCGCTGTACCCGCCGATGTCGGTGCGCGAGAACCTGCTCTACGGACTGAAGGCCCGAAAGGTCAAGGGCGCCGAGCAGATGGTGACGTCGATCAGCAGTCGCCTCGAGATGGACGACATGATGAGCCTGCGGCCCGCGGGGCTGTCCAGCGGCCAGAAGCAGCGCGTCGCGCTGGCCCGCGCACTGGTGCGCAACCCCCCGGTGCTGCTGCTCGACGAGCCGCTCAGCCACCTCGATGCGTCGGCACGCCAGCGCGTGCGCCGCGAATTGAAGGTGCTGCAGCGCGAATTCGGCTACACCACCATCGTGGTGACCCACGACCAGGTCGAGGCCCTTTCGCTGGCCGACCGGCTCGCGGTGATGGACGCCGGGGTGGTGCAGCAGTTCGGCACCCCCGACGAGGTCTTCGACGATCCGGCCAACCTGTTCGTCGCGGAGTTCGTCGGCGAACCGCAGATCAACGTGCTCCGCGGAGTGGTGAAGAACGTCGAGGGTCGCGCGAGCGTCGAGATCGGTTCGGGTGCGGGTGCTTTGGGCACGGTCGTGGCGGGTGTCGCCGACGGCACCAAGGTCGCCGTCGGCATCCGTCCGCAAGACTGCACGATGTCCACCGGCGACGGACCCGGGCTGTCGACCACCGTCGCCTACTTCGAGCACCTCCTCGAGTTCGGCCTGGCCACCAGCACGGTGGCCGGGGTGGAGGACGGCATCGTCGTGCAAACGCCTGGCAAGGACGTCTACCAGCCGGAGCAGAAGGTCGTCATCAGCGCACCGCCGGAGCGGGTGTACCTTTTCGACACCGAGACGGGAGAGCGACTGCGATGACCAAACTGTTCAACGATCCCGCGCGGTTCACCGAGGACATGCTCGTCGGATTTCTCGACGCCAACACGAAGTACGTCGCGGGCGTGCCCGGCGGCGTGGTCCGCGCACACGAGACCAGGCCTGGCAAGGTCGCCGTCGTGATCGGTGGCGGGTCGGGGCACTACCCGGCCTTCTGCGGCACCGTCGGCCTCGGCTTCGCCGACGGTGCGGTGGTCGGCAACATCTTCACCTCACCGTCGGCCGAGGAGGCCGCTTCGGTGGCACGGGCCGCCCACGGTGACGCAGGCGTGCTGCTCACCACCGGTAACTACGCGGGCGACGTGATGAACTTCGGCCTTGCCGTGACCCAGTTGCGCAGCGAGGGCATCGACGCGCACTACTTCGCCGTCACCGACGACATCGCCAGCGCGCCGAAGGGCGAAGAGACCAAGAGGCGGGGCATCGCGGGCGATTTCACCGTCTTCAAGTGCGCTTCGGCCGCTGCCGAGGACGGCCTGGACATTCAGGGCGTCATCCGCGTTGCCGAAGCCTCCAACGCCGCGACCAGAACCCTCGGCGTCGCCTTCGACGGCTGCACCCTGCCAGGCGCCGAGCAACCGTTGTTCACGGTCCCCGACAAGCAGATGGGCGTCGGCCTCGGCATCCACGGGGAGCCAGGGGTGCGCGACGAGCCGATGCCGTCGGCCGCCGACCTGGCGGTGACGTTGGTCGACGGCGTGCTGGGTGACAAGCCCGCGGGGGAGTCGCAGCGCATCGCGGTGATCCTCAACGGCCTTGGCCGCACGAAGTACGAAGAGCTGTTCGTGGTCTGGGGGACCGCGTCGCGCCTGCTGCGGGAACGCGGCTACGAGATCGTCGAGCCCGAGGTCGGCGAGCTGGTGACCAGTCTCGACATGGCCGGCTGCTCGCTGACCGTGATGTGGCTCGACGACGAGCTCGAGAAGTATTGGACGGCACCGGCCGACACGCCTGCCTATCGCAAGGGTGTTGCAGCCCAATCGGATTCGAGCGAGCGTCGCGCCGACGCCGTCGCCGACTCGACTACCTCCACCCCGGATCTGGCCGAGCTCGCCGACGACGACGGCCGCTCCGGAGGACGCTTCGTCGCCAGGGCGCTCGACGCGATGGCGGCCATGCTGGCCGACGCCGAGGACGAACTTGGCCGCATCGACGCCGTCGCCGGCGACGGGGATCACGGTCGCGGCATGGTCAAGGGATCGTCCGCGGCCAGGACGGCGGCGGCCAAGGCGTCCGAGGACGGTGCGGGCCAGGGTTCGGTTCTCGCCGCCGCGGGCAAGGAGTGGGCGGCCAAGGCGGGCGGCACTTCCGGGGTGCTGTGGGGCGCGCTGCTCAATGCGGTGGGCGCCCGGCTCGGCGACACCGGCAGGCCAGAATCGGCCACCGTCGCCGCCGCGATGCGCGACGGCTACGACGCGTTGATCCAGCTCGGCGGCGCGTCGCCGGGGGACAAGACGATGCTGGACGCCATGCTGCCCTTCGTCGAGGAGCTCGAGCGCCGGGTCGCCGACGGCGAGTCCTGGCAGGATGGTTGGCGGGCGGCCGCGGACGTGGCCACCGCAGCCGCCAGCGCCACCGCAGACCTGCGGCCCAAGGTCGGCCGCGCCCGCCCGCTCGCCGAGCGCAGCGTGGGCACGCCCGACGCGGGCGCGACATCACTGGCGATGTGCGCACACACCGTGGCGAGCCAATTCGCCGTCAATGCAAGGGAAGATGCCTGATGACCGGACTACGAATCGTCGTCGGATCCGATGACGCGGGGTACGACTACAAGGAAGCCCTCAAGGGCGATCTGTTGGCCGACGATCGGGTCGCCGAGGTCACCGACGTCGGTGTCGGTTCCGACGAGGACACCGCCTACCCGCACATCGCCGTCGCCGCGGCCCGGCTGGTGGCCGAGGGCAAGGCGGACCGCGCCCTGTTGGTCTGCGGTACCGGACTGGGCGTCGCGATCAGCGCCAACAAGGTGCCGGGAATCCGCGCCGTCACCGCGCACGACGGCTATTCGGTGGAGCGATCGGTGTTGTCAAACAATGCGCAGGTGCTGTGCTTCGGGCAGCGGGTGATCGGTCTGGAGCTGGCGCGCCGGCTGGCCCGCGAGTGGTTGAGCTACGAATTCGACCCCAACGGCCGCTCCGCCGACAAGGTCGAGGCGATCTGCAGCTACGAACCGGCCACCACCCCCTAGCGGCTTCGGCGCGCTGAGTTGCGGCCACCGCAACTGAACGCGCCCGAATCGCTGGGGTTGGAGCGGGTTGGAGCCAACTCGTCACCTGGCGTGCACGGACACGTCACGCTGCGATTGCCGCCGCGCTGTCCTGCTGAAGCACCGTGCTGGCCATGAGCACTGTTTCCGTACTCATCGCCGCTGATCAACCGACCGCGTCGGCGGACACGCCGCGCTACACCCTGCTGCTGTCGACCGACCCCGGGCTCATCGAGGACGCGCAGCGTCTGCGCTACGAGGTCTTCACCTCGGAACCCGGATTCGAGCTCGCCGACGTCGCCAACGAGCGGGACGCCGACCGGTTCGACGAGTTCTGCGACCACCTGCTCGTCAGGGAGGACCGGTCCGGCGAACTCGTCGGCTGTTACCGCATGCTGCCGCCGCCCGGCGCCATCGCCGCGGGCGGTCTCTACAGCGCAACGGAGTTCGACGTCACCGAGCTCGACGCGCTGCGGCCGTCCCTCGTCGAGATGGGCCGCGCGGTGGTGCGTGAGGACCACCGCAACGGGGGCGTGGTGCTGCTGATGTGGGCGGGCATCCTCGCCTACCTGGACCGCTGCGGCTACGACTACGTGGCCGGTTGCGTGTCCGTGCCGGTCCGGAGCGCGCCCGACGAGGCACCCGGCTCCCAGATCCGTGCCGTGCGCGACTTCGTGCGCAAACGCCATGCCTCCGAGTACACCTTGCGGCCGTACCGGCCGGTGGTCGTCGACGGCAGGGGGCTCGACGACATCGCGCCGCCCGCCCGAGTCACCGTTCCGCCGCTCATGCGCGGCTACCTGCGGCTGGGGGCCGAGGTGTGTGGCGACCCGGCGCACGACCCCGACTTCGGCGTCGGCGACTTCCCTGCGCTGCTCGACAAGCGCAAGGCCGACGTCCGGTACCTGCAGAGACTGCGGTCGGTGTCCCAGGCGTCGGACATGTCCGAGGGGATGGCCCGGTGAGCAGCCATACGGCGCCGGTCGATAGCCCCTGGCTGCCGCGCGCATCGTGCGACGCGTCGTGCGTCCGGTCCGATGCCACCCAGGCGTCGGCGGTCGTGGCGTTACGCACCGCCGCGCGGATCGCGTGCGCCATGGTGCTGCTGCCCGCGCTGCCGCTGCTTGCGGTCCCGCTGCCCGGCCGATCCAGGGTTCAGCGCGTCTACTGCCGGCTGATGCTCCGGTGCCTCGGCGTGCGGATCACGACGTCCGGCGGCCCGATCCGCAACCTCAGCGGCGTGCTGGTGGTCAGCGGACACGTGTCGTGGGTCGACATCTTCATCATCGGCTCGGTGCTGCCCGGCTCGTTCGTCGCGCGCGCAGACCTCATCGAGTGGCCCGCGCTCGGGTTCGTCGCGAAGCTGCTCAAGGTCATCCCCATCGAGCGGTCCAACCTGCGCAGGCTGCCCGACGTCGTCGCAGCGGTCGCCGACCGCCTCGCCGCAGGGCAGACGGTCGTCGCGTTCCCCGAGGGGACCACCTGGTGCGGTCTCGGTTACGGCCGCTTCCGGCCCGCGATGTTCCAGGGCGCCATCGACGCAGGTCGGCCCGTGCAGCCGCTGCGGCTGACCTACCACCACCGCGACGGGCAGCCGTCGACGGTCCCCGCGTTCATCGGCGACGACTCGCTGCTCGAATCGGTGCGCCGCGTCATCACGGCCCGCATGACCGTGTGTCACGTGCAGGTGCAGTCGCTGCAGCTGCCCGGTGCCGATCGGCGCGATCTGGCCAACCGGTGTGAGGCAGAGGTGCGGGGCGCGACGCTTCTCGGGGCGCCGACCGCGCACGGTCACGCGCTGGCCGCCTGAGCTCGGCCACTCCCGCCAGAACGCAGTCAGTGGGCCCAGCCGTCGGACCCGTATCCTGGATGGGCTATGAGCTCCGTCTACCTGGATCACGCCGCGACCACCCCGATGCACCCTGCTGCCATCGAGGCGATGACTGCGGCGTTGGCGACGGTCGGCAACGCATCGTCGCTGCACACCACGGGTCGGGCGGCGCGCCGTCGGATGGAGGAGGGGCGCGAGTCGCTCGCCGAACTCCTCGGGGCGCGGCCGTCGGAGATCATCTTCACAGCCGGGGGCACCGAGAGCGACAACCTCGCGGTCAAGGGCATCTACTGGGCGCGCCGTGATGCGGCGCCGCAGCGACGAAGGATCATCACCACTCCGATCGAGCATCACGCCATCCTCGACGCCGTGGAGTGGCTCGTCGAACACGAGGGCGCCGAGGTGACGTGGCTACCGGTCGGTGCCGACGGATCGGTCGCCACCACCGCGCTGCGAGAGGCACTCGAGAACCACGACGACGTCGCGCTGGTGACGGTCATGTGGGCCAACAACGAGGTGGGCACCGTCATGCCGATCGCCGAACTGGCCGCGATCGCCTCGGAATTCGACGTACCGATGCACAGCGACGCCATCCAGGCGGTCGGTCAGCTGCCGGTCGGCTTCGCGGCCAGCGGTCTCTCGGCGATGAGCATCGCCGCCCACAAGTTCGGTGGGCCCACCGGCGTCGGCGCGTTGTTCCTGCGCCGCGACACGACCTGTGTGCCGCTGCTGCACGGCGGCGGCCAGGAGCGCGACGTCCGTTCCGGCACGCCCGACGTCGCGGGTGTGGTCGCGATGGCGGCGGCGGCCTTGATGGCCATCGAGGGGCTGGACGCCAACCGCACCCGGATCTCGGCCCTGCGGGACAAGCTCATCGACGGGGTTCTGTCCTCGATCGGCGACGTCGATCTCAACGGAGCCGACGGCGACGCGCGGCTGCCGGGCAACACGCACTTCACCTTTCGCGGTTGCGAGGGTGATGCACTGCTGATGTTGTTGGACGCCAAGGGAATCGAATGTTCGACCGGCTCGGCGTGTACGGCCGGAGTGGCGCAGCCGTCACACGTCCTGATCGCGATGGGCGCGGACCCGGCGAGCGCCCGCGGATCGCTTCGTCTCTCGCTGGGGCACACCAGCACCGACGCCGACGTCGACGCCACGCTCGAGGTGTTGCCCGCCGCCGTGGAACGCGCCAGGCAGGCCGCG
>NZ_JBOGDD010000797.1:0-9279 GCF_050701675.1 Mycobacterium sp.
CCACGATTTGGGCACACTCGTCGGTGAACACGTTCTCCCGGCGTGTGCTATCCCTAGGACCAATGGAACGTGTCATGAGCGAGTTGGCAGATAGTCGTGCTGACGTCACCCGTCAGGCGATCCTGGACGCCGCGTCCCGTCAGTTCGCCGAGCGTTCGTTCAGCTCGGTGAGCCTCGATGACATCGTCGCCGACACGGACGTTTCGAAGAGCGCGCTGTACTTCCACTTTCGGTCCAAGCATTCCTTGGCGCTGGCCATCATCGAACATCACGCCGAAGAAGTCCGCGCAGCCACCATGGAGTTGCTGACACACCAGCGCTCGGGGCTGGAGACGATGATCGAGATCACCTTCATGGTCGCCACGCGCGACGCGCGCGACGACTACGCCCGAGCCGCCATGAACCTGTTCGGGGAGGTTCGAAGTCCCGGCGCCCCGCCCGTCGGCCTCGTCGACGAATGGGTCAAGGGCTCGATCACGGTGCTGGAGCAGGCGATCGCCGATGGTGACGTGCGCGCCGACTGTGATCCCGAAGACCTTGCCCAGGTCCTCGTCGGCCACTACGTCGGCATGCGGCAGGTGAGCGACCTCAACGATGCGGCCACCTTCTTGACCCGCGTCGGGAACAGCTGGCGCACCACCTTGCCTGGCTTCGCCAACCCCGACCGGATCGACTATCTGACGCAGTTCGTCGAGCGACGTGCCGTCGTGGCCATCCGCAACATCACCGGGCGGGCTTACCGCCGCTCGCAGACGATGCGCGCGTGAAGATCATCACGGCGCCAGGCCGGGGAGTTTCTTGATGCCGAATTCTCGGCGCAGCACCGTGCGCGCGGCGTAGTAACCGGCCATTCCGTGCACGCCGCCGCCCGGTGGCGCGGCCGATGAGCACAGGTAGGCCTTCGGAATCGGCGTTGACCACGGGTTGAGTCGCGCCGTCGGACCGGTCAGCGCACTGAACATGTTGTTGCCGCCGACGCCGATGTCGCCCCCGACCAGGTTGGCGTTGTGCTCCGCAAGGCGCGAGGCGGGCACACTGCGGGCCGCCACCACCACATCGCGGAATCCCGGCGCGAAGCGTTCGAACACCGCCGTCACGGCCTCGGCCATGTCGACGGTCGACCCGGCGGGAACGTGTGCATAGGTCCACAGCGGCCGACGGCCCTCGGCGTCGATGCGCCCGGGATCGGCAAGGTGGGGGAGTGCGGCGAGCACCATGGGCCAATCGGCGTGGCGGTCCTTGGCGACCTCCGCCTCGGCCAGCGCCATCTGCGAACGGGTGCCGCCGAGGTGCAGCGTGGGCGCGACTGCCAGTCGCGGGTCGCGCCAGGGGATTTCGCCGGACAGCACGAAGTCGACCTTCGCCACGCCGGGTCCGAACCGGTAACGCCGCAAAGCCCTGGCATACCGCGAGGGCAGCGTATCGCCGTAGATCCGCAGCAGCGCGGTCGGTGCGGTGTCGTACAGCACCACACCGTCGGGCGGGCGGGTGATCTCCTCGCCGAGGACCAGTTCGCCGCCGTGGGCGCGGAGGTCGGCGATCAGGGCGTCCGGGATCGCTTGGGAGCCGCCGACGGGGATCGGCCAGCCCACCGCATGGCCGAGGGTGGCGAGCATCAGTCCGGCTCCGGAGGACACCAAGGACGGCATCCGTGAAATCGTGTGCGCCGCAACGCCACTGAACAATGCGCGGGCGTCCTCCCCGGCCAGGGTCCGCCACAGCGGGGTGCCCTGCTCGAGCAGCCGGGGACCGACCCGCAGCGCCGCCGGGATCGAGGGCGGAATCGAACGCTTGTCGCCGAGCATGAGGCCGACCACGCCCTCGGAGTCGGCGGCCAGTGGCCCGAGTAGTCGGCGCCATGACGCGCCGTCGTCCAGCTCGTCGCACGTGCGCGCCAGGTCGGCGTATCCGATCGCCGCCTGCCTTCCCAGCAGCGGATTTGCGTAAGAGACCTCGGGCACGGCCAGCCGCACGCCCCGCGCGCGCAGATCGAACTCGGCGAAGAACGGCGATGCCAGCGCGAGAGGGTGCACCGCCGAACAGACGTCGTGGCTCACGCCCGGATACTCGGGGTCGACCACGGTGCGCGCACCGCCCCCTGCGGTCGGCTGGGCCTCGACGACACGGACCGACAGTCCAGCTCGGGCGCAGATCACGGCGGCGCTCAGTCCGTTGGGCCCACTTCCGACGACGGTGACGTCCATCCACTGATTAGAGCCCATTACTCTGTCCGCGTGAGCCTGCCCGTTGTTTTGATCGCCGACAAACTCGCCGAATCGACAGTTGCCGCCCTGGGTGACCAGGTCGAGGTGCGCTGGGTCGACGGCCCCGACCGAGAAAAGCTACTGGCCGCGGTGCCGGAGGCCGACGCGCTCCTGGTGCGCTCGGCGACGACGGTGGACGCCGAGGTCATCGCCGCCGCCCCCCGGCTCAAGATCGTCGCCCGTGCCGGCGTCGGCCTCGACAACGTCGACGTCGACGCAGCGACCGCACGCGGTGTGCTGGTCGTCAATGCGCCGACGTCGAACATCCACAGCGCGGCAGAACACGCCCTCGCGCTGCTGCTCGCCGCCGCCCGGCAGATCCCGGCCGCCGACGCAACACTGCGCGAACACACGTGGAAGCGGTCGTCGTTCTCGGGCACCGAGATCTTCGGCAAGACGGTTGGCGTCGTCGGGCTCGGCCGCATCGGACAGCTCGTGGCGCAGCGGCTCGCCGTCTTCGGCGCCCACATCGTGGCCTACGACCCCTACGTATCCCACGCCCGCGCCGCACAGCTCGGTATCGAGCTGCTGACGCTCGACGAGCTGCTGGGACGCGCCGACTTCATCTCCGTGCACCTGCCCAAGACCAAGGAGACCGCTGGTCTCATCGGCAAGGAAGCGCTTGCCAAGACCAAGCCGGGCGTCATCATCGTCAACGCCGCCCGCGGCGGCCTGATCGACGAGCAGGCGCTCGCCGACGCGATCATCAGTGGCCATGTGCGCGGCGCCGGACTCGACGTGTTCTCGACCGAGCCGTGCACCGACAGCCCGCTGTTCGAGCTGCCACAGGTCGTCGTCACCCCGCACCTCGGGGCCTCCACCGTTGAGGCGCAGGACCGCGCCGGGACCGACGTGGCGGCCAGCGTGAAGCTCGCGCTGGCGGGTGAATTCGTCCCCGACGCGGTCAACGTGGGCGGCGGAGTGGTCGGCGAGGAGGTTGCGCCGTGGCTGGACCTGGTGCGCAAGCTGGGGCTGCTGGTGGGCGCGTTGTCGGCCGAGCTCCCGACCAACGTCGCCGTCCAGGTGCGCGGCGAACTGGCCTCCGAGGAGGTCGGGGTGCTGCGGCTCTCGGCATTGCGCGGGTTGTTCTCCGCGGTCATCGAGGACCAGGTGACCTTCGTCAACGCCCCGGCACTGGCCGCCGAGCGCGGAGTCGAGGCCTCCATCGACACCGCGCCGGAGAGCCCCAACCACCGCAGCGTCGTCGACGTGCGCGCGGTGGCCGTCGACGGCTCGACGGTCAACGGGGCTGGCACGCTCTCGGGTCCGCAGCTGGTGGAGAAGATCGTCCAAATCAACGGACGCAACCTCGACCTGCGCGCCGAGGGCGTGAACCTGATCATCAACTATCACGATCAGCCCGGCGCGCTCGGCACCATCGGCACGCGACTGGGCGGCGCGGGGGTCAACATCCTCGCCGCCCAACTCAGTCAGGATGCCGGCGGCGACGGCGCGACGATCATGTTGAGGCTCGACCGCTCGGTGCCCGACGACGTGCTGAGCGCCCTTGGCGCCGACGTCAAGGCCGTGACGCTGGAACAGGTGGACTTGTCATGAAGCTCGCAGTGATCGCCGGCGACGGCATCGGACCCGAGGTGATCGACGAGGCCCTCAAGGTGCTCGACGTGGTCAAGCCGGGAGTCGAACGCACCACCTACGACCTCGGTGCGCGGCGGTATCACGCGACGGGTGAAGTCATGCCCGACGGCCTGGTCGACGAGCTTCGCACGCACGACGCGATCCTGTTGGGCGCGATCGGCGATCCATCGGTGCCGAGCGGTGTGCTGGAGCGCGGACTTCTGCTGCGCATGCGGTTCGAGCTCGACCATCACGTCAATCTGCGGCCGTCGCGGCTGTACCCGGGCGTGACGAGCCCCCTCGGCGACGTCGACATCGACTTCGTCGTCGTACGCGAGGGCACGGAGGGGCCGTACACGGGCACCGGCGGCGCGATACGCGTCGGCACGCCGCACGAGGTCGCCACCGAGGTAAGCCTCAACACCGCGTTCGGCGTCGAGCGCGTGGTGCGCGACGCGTTCACCAGGGCGTCCAAGCGGCGTAAGCACTTGACGCTGGTGCACAAGACCAACGTGCTCTCGTTCGCGGGCAAGTTGTGGTCGCGGATCGTCGCCGAGGTCGGCGAGGAGTTCGCCGACGTCGAGGTCGCCTACCAGCACATCGACGCGGCGACCATCCACATGGTCACCGATCCAGGCCGGTTCGACGTCATCGTGACCGACAACCTCTTCGGCGACATCATCACCGATCTGGCCGGCGCCGTGTCCGGCGGCATCGGGCTCGCGGCGAGCGGCAACATCGACGCGACGCGGACCAATCCGTCCATGTTCGAGCCGGTGCACGGCAGCGCGCCCGACATCGCCGGGCAGGGCATCGCCGATCCGACCGCTGCGATCATGTCCGTGGCACTGCTTCTCGCGCACGTCGGCGACGATGCCGCCGCGGCGCGCGTGGACAAGGCCGTCGAGGAACACCTTGCCACGCTCGGCGGCGACAAGCTGTCGACGTCGGCGGTCGGCGACCGCATCGTCGGGTTGCTCTGATCCGATCGGACAGACACTCAGGCTGATCTAAAGGGTGGATGTGGGCTGTCGCCCCTCCTAGCGTCGGAGCGTTCGACGCGAGGAGTATCGATTGACGACGGAAACCGTTCGCAAGCCCTGCGATTCAGCGATCCATCCGCTGGACGACCCCATCCGGTCGTCGTTGCGCGGAGCGCACGCCACGTTCGCCTCCTGGTCCGGTCGGATCGCCCGGTACGACGAGGAGGTCGCGGGGTTCATCGGCCATCCACCCGCACTCGACGAGCAGGATTGGGCGGATCTCGCCGCGCTGGTGGGCCCGTCGACCGAAGTGTCACTGCGTGGTGCTCACGTTCCGCCCGCCCGGTGGGAGGTGCTCGGGCAGATGGATTCGGTCCAGTTGGACGGATCGGCCTTCGAGGTGGCGCCCGATCCGGATGTCGTGGTGCTCGGCGCCGACGACGTGCCGCAGATGCTCGATCTGGTCGAGCGGACCAAACCAGGCCCGTTCCGCGTGCGCACGATCGAGATGGGCACGTATCTGGGGCTTCTCGACGAGGGGCGGCTGGTGGCGCTGGCCGGCGAGCGGATGCATCCCGCGGGCTGGACCGAGATCAGCGCCGTCTGTACCGATCCCCGCTTCCGCAAGCGGGGTTTCAGTACCCGTCTGGTCCGGGCGGTGGGCTACGGCATCCGCGCCCGGGGTGATATCCCGTTCCTGCACGCGAGGGCCGACAACGTCCACGCGATCGGCCTCTACGAGTCACTGGGCTTCAGGCTGCGCAAGCGTTCGGTGCTCACGTTGGCCCGGACACCGACCGATCGAGGGGACGGCCCGAAGTGACCGCAGTGACTCCCGGGACGACGTCGCGCGCGTCTGACACGGCACCCGGCGACGACGAACTTCCGGTCACCGCCGAGGAACTCACCGTCGCGCGTACCTGGCACCCGTGGCGCTGGGTGATCAGCATCGTGACCCTGGTGATCGCGGCGCAGTTCGTGCACGGTCTGGCCACCAACGCCGGGTGGGACTGGGGCACCTTCGCCCAGTACTTCACGGCGAAGTCGGTGATGGCGGCACTCTGGCTGACGATCCAGCTGACGTTCTGGGGCACCCTGATCGGCTTCACCCTCGGCATCGCCCTCGCGGCGGCCCGGCTATCGCAAAATCCGGTGCTGCAAGTCATTTCGTGGTTCTACATCTGGGCGTTCCGGTCCATCCCGCTCATCGTCCAACTGCTCTTCTGGTTCAACATCGCCTACCTGTACCAGGTGTTGGCCGTCGGCATACCGTTCGGACCGGCCTTCTTCACGTTCGACGTCAACAGCGTCATCAGCGGTTCGATGGCCGCGATCATCGGACTTGCGTTGCACCAGGCCGCGTACTCGGCCGAGATCGTCCGCGCAGGGATCATCTCCGTCGATCAGGGTCAGCTCGAAGCGGCTGCCGCGCTCGGCATTCCGAAGCGACGGGAGTTCTTCAAGATCGTCCTGCCGCAAGCGATGCGGGGAATCCTGCCGAATGCGGCCAACGAGGTGATCTCGTTGTTCAAGGGCACCTCGATCGTGTCCGTCATGGCGATCGCCGAACTGTTCTACCAGGTGCAGGTGATCTACGGCCGCAGCGGACGCGTGGTGCCGATGCTCATGGTGGCCACCGTCTGGTACATCATCCTGACCTCGCTGCTGTCCATCGTGCAGTTCTACGTCGAGCGGCACTACGCGAAGGGCGCACTCCGGACACTTCCCTTGACCCCCATCCAGCAGATCCGCAAGAAGCTTGCGGCACTTCCCCTCTCGCCGCGGGGAGCAACCAGATGAGCGGCCAGGGGATCACCTCGGCGATCGAGCACTCCCAGTACGCCGTCGAGGCTAGGGGCGTGCACAAGTCCTACGGTCCACTCGAGGTGCTCAAGGGCGTCGATCTCACCGTCCGCCCCGGCGAGGTGACGGCCATTCTGGGACCGTCGGGTTCGGGAAAGTCCACGCTGCTGCGCGTGCTCAACCACCTCGAGAAGGTCGATGCGGGTCTGGTCAGGGTCGACGGTGAACTCGTCGGCTACCGGTTGAAGGGCCGCAAACTGCACGAGCTGAAACCTCGCGAGATCCTTCGGCAGCGCTCCCAGATCGGGTTCGTGTTCCAGAACTTCAATCTCTTCCCGCACCTCACCGTGCTCGAGAACGTCGTCGAGGCACCCGTCTCGGCGCAGAAACGCGACCGGCGCGTGGTCGAACCGGAGGCGCTGGAATTGCTCGAGCGGGTCGGGGTCGGAGACAAGGTCCACGACTATCCCCGCCGGTTGTCCGGCGGGCAGCAACAGCGCGTGGCGATCGCTCGAGCGCTCGCGCTGCGGCCCAAGGTGATCCTGTTCGACGAGCCCACCTCGGCACTCGACCCGGAACTGGTCGGCGAGGTGCTCGAGGTCATCCGCCAACTCGCCAGCGACGGTGCGACACTCGTCATCGTCACGCACGAAGTCGGGTTCGCCCGCGAGGTCGCCGACACCGTCATCTTCATGGACGGTGGCGTGATCGTCGAGCAGGGCTCGCCCGCCGACGTCTTCGACAACGCAGTACATGCCAGGACCAGAGAGTTCCTGTCCCACGTCCTCTGAACACAGCACACCCACGAAAGAAAGCAGGGTCATGTCCCGATCCCGATCCCGTCGCGCTGCCGCGACCGTCATCTCCGCGGTGGCCGCCGCCACGTTCCTGGTGACCTCGTGCAGCGAACCGACCGTCGACAACACCGTGACCGCGGGTGACGGGCAGACGTTCGACCTCTCACCCGAGCAGAGCGGGCGGGTCGAGACCGAGAAGGTGGACTCGATCGCGGCGCTGGTTCCGCAGGCGATCCGTGATCGCGGCACGCTTCGAGTAACTGGCAACGTCGGATCGACGCCACCGCTTGGCTTCTACGCCACCGACAACGCCACGATCGTGGGCAGCGACGTCGACGTCGCCCATCTGGTCGGCGACACCCTGGGACTGAAGGTGGAGGATTCGAACGCTGACTGGGCCCAGAACTTCGTGAGGATCGACTCTGGTGAGGTCGACGTGTTCATCTCCAACGTGACGGTGACCGAGGAGCGTAAGGAGAAGTACGACTTCTCGACTTACCGGTTGGACAACCTCGCGCTGGAAGCCCCGGCAGATTCCGACTGGGTGTACAAGGACCGCAAGGACATCGCGGGCAAGCGGATCGGTGTCACCTCCGGTACCAACCAGGAGCAACTGTTGGTCGACTGGAATGCCCAGAACGCCGCAGACGGTCTGAAACCAGCCGAGATCGTCTATTACCAGAACAATGCCGACTACTACCTGGCGTTGGCCTCCAAGCGAATCGACGGTTACCTCGGACCGAACCCGTCGGCGGTGTATCACTCGGCCAGCGCGAAGGAAACCAAGATACTCGCCACCTACTCCGGTGGCGGCGATGCGCTCCAGGGCGAGATCGCGGTTCTGACCAAGAAGGACAACGGATTGATCCAGGCGGTCAATCAGGCCTTGAATCACGTGATCGAGAACGGGGCCTACAAGAAGGCGCTCGACCGATGGGGCCTCGGGAACGAGGCGGTCGCCAAGTCGGAGATCAATCCGCCTGGACTGCCCAAGAAGTCATGACGACCGGCGCTGGTGCACCGACTCGACCGTGTACAGATGCGGATCGAAGCTCACGGCGAGCGCCGCCGCCCGGCCCATGTGCTCACGTGCGGCCGGATCGGCCAGCATCGCCTGGTAGGCCTCGGCGCTCTCCCATTGCGCATAGTTGACGACGCGGGTTCCGTCGGTGCTGACGTGAATGTTGGCCGACACGAACCCAGGAACGTGCCGCATGACCTCGTCGGTCACCGCCTCCAGGAGTTCGGCCAGCGCATCGGCCTTCGCCGGTTCGACGATGAACACGTTGATCAGCGTGGTGTGGGGACTGTGTCGCTCGATGGTGGTCACTTCGACTCCCTTGTTTGTCAGGTTCCTTACATAGTTGACCGTAGCCCAATGTAAGGTTCCTGTCATGTCTGGGCCGACGGTCGAAGGTGGCGCGGGATATCTGGTGAAGCGGGTCCAGCAGACGCTGCGACGCCGCTGCGATGCCGCGTTGCGCCCTACGGGGTTGTCGATGGCCCAGTACACGGCCTTGCGAGCGCTCGCTGATCACCCCGACGCGTCGGCATCGGAGTTGGCACGCCTCTGCTTCGTCACCAGGCAGTCGCTGCAGGATCTTCTGGCGGGACTTCGTTCGTCAGGCCTGGTTCGGTCGGCGGGCGGCGATGGCCACGGGCGGGCCACCGCGCTGGCGCTGACCGCGGTCGGACGCAAGCGACTGGCGGCCGGTCACGAGGCCGTCCTCGACGTGGAACGGGCGATGGTGCGGGGTCTCTCGGTGAGCGCCCGGCACGAGCTGGCCGAGCTGCTGACCCGGTGTGCCGAGAATCTGGAGAACGGAACGGTCGAGTGAGCACGCGCCTGCCGAC
>NZ_JBOGDD010000798.1:0-2367 GCF_050701675.1 Mycobacterium sp.
GTCGCGAGCAACATGGGTTCGGGGAACGGGTCCTCGACCTGGACCAGGCTGCCGGTGTCCTCGGCCCATACCGCGGTGATGCCGCGCGGGCGGCCGAACTTGATGCTGGTGCTCACCTGATGGATGCCGTTGGCGAGCAGGGCGGAGGCAAGGGTGTCGCCGGGGTGCCCCGTCAGTTCCCGGCCGTCGAAGGAGAAGGTGTGGGTGGTGTCGCGGTCGACGCGTCCGCCCCGCGGGGTGCGCAGCGGTGCGTTCATCGGATCGTCGGCTTCTGCTCGTCGGGGCGGTAGACGGCTTGGAATCGGTAGGTGGCGGTGTCTCGGATGGCGTTGAACCAGCGTCGGCATCCTGCGCTGTGACTCCACCGCTCTGCGAACGGGCCCTTGGGGTTGGCGCGGAAGAAGACGTAGTGGGCCCACTGTTCGTCGGTCAGCGCCTGCGGATCTTCCGGGTAGGGCACGTGAGCCTGTCCGCCGTAATGGAATTCGGTTTCCTCCCGCGGCCCGCACCATGGGCACTCGATGAGTTGCATAGGGGTCGCTCCTGTATTCGGGTGGGAGGCTGGCTGATTCAGTGCGCGACGCCGGCAGCGCCGTGCTCGTCGACCAGCGCGCCGGTGACGAACCGATCGAGGCTGAACGGGGCGATGTACTCGTGGGGTGCGTCGTTGGCGACCGTGTCGGCCAGACACCAGCCGATACCCGGCGTCGCCTTGAATCCGCCCGTGCCCCAACCGGCGTTGAGGTACAGATTCTCGTAGTGGGCACGGCCGACGATCGGGGAGGCGTCGGGGCACACGTCGACGATGCCTGCCCACGTGCGCAGCAGATGCGCCCTGGCGAAGACGGGGAACAGCTCGACGGCGGCGGCCATTTGGCGCTCGATGACGTGGAATGCCCCACGCTGGCCGTACCCGTTGTAGGAGTCAACGCCTGCGCCCATGACCAGTTCACCCTTGTGCGCTTGGGATACGTACACGTGCACCGCATTCGACATGACGATCGTCGGGTGCACCGGCTCGAGCAGTTCGGAGACCAGCGCCTGCAGCGGATGGCTCTGCAGGGGCGTCCGGATGCCGAGCATGTCGGTCAACGTCGAGGTGTGCCCGGCCGCGCACAACAGGACCTGTCCCGCCGCGATGTCGCCGCGACTGGTGCGGACCGCGGCCACCCTCTCGCCGTTGGTGACGAACCCGGTGACCTCACAGTTCTGGATGATGTCGATCCCGGCCTGATCGGCGCGGCGGGCGAAACCCCATGCGACGTAGTCATGCTTGGCGATGCCTGCGCGGGGTTGATACGTCGCACCGAGTACGGGATAGCGGATGTCGTCGGACACGTTGACGATTGGGCAGAGCTTCTTGACCTCGTCGGGGTCGACCCACTGGGCGTCGATGCCGTTGAGCCGGTTGGCTTCCACCCGCCGAACGCTGTCGCGCACGTCCTGGAGGCTGTGGGCCAGGTTCAGCACGCCGCGCTGGCTGAACAGGATCGGGTAGTCGAGGTCTTCTTCGAGGCCCTCCCACAGCTTGAGTGCGTGCTCGTAGATGCGCGCGCTCTCGTCCCACAGGTAGTTGGACCGGATCAGCGTGGTGTTGCGGGCCATGTTGCCGCCGGCGAGCCAGCTTCGCTCGAGCACGGCGACGTTGGTGATGCCGTGGTTCTTCGCCAGGTAATGGGCGGTGGCCAGTCCGTGCCCGCCTCCGCCGACGATGACGACGTCGTAGGACTTCTTCGGTTCCGTTGTGCGCCAGAGGAATTCGGGATGCTCGGGCAGGTCGGCTCCGGGTCGGGCCGGTTTGTTGGCCAGGCCTTCGGAGTCGGGACTCATCGTCACCCTTCTGACATTCCAGTCGATTGATTACTGATATATCAATCGCGGTCTAGATTATGATCAGAAGCCTGCGACGTCAACAGGGCGGTCACGGCGGGAAAGGGGGCGGCGATGAGCCTGGCCGAGTTGTCCTCCTTGGACGCCGAGACAAGCGCGGAGACCACTGCCGATCGCGCCTACGAGGTTCTGCGCGACAGGTTGGTCATGCTCGACATTCGACCCGGCGCGCCCATCAACGACGATCATCTGGCCGCGGAACTGGGGGTGGGCCGGACACCCGTTCGCGAGGCACTCAAGCGCCTCGAACGCGACCGCCTCGTCGTCGCCTATCCCCGACGCGGCACGTTCGCCACCGCCGTGGACATGACCGACCTCGCCGACATCTCCGAGATCCGCAGACAACTGGAACCGACGGCGGCTGCCAGGGCCGCCAGGTCGGCAACGGCGGAAACCCGCACGCGTCTGACCGCACTGTCCGTGGGCGTCGCGGGGATCGACCAGACCGACGATCCCCGCGAGGTGCTTCGTCAAGAC
>NZ_JBOGDD010000799.1:0-6430 GCF_050701675.1 Mycobacterium sp.
CCAGTGCCGCACCGATGGGAAGTTCGACGCCGGAGCCGATTCCGGCGATGAACCGGAACGTCACGAACTCCGCGTAGTTCACGACCACCACCGATAGCGCAGTGAACACCGAGAACAGCAGGACGCCGGTGATCAGGACGCGTACCCGGCCGACGTAGTCGGCGACCACACCGAAGAAGATCGCCCCGACGGCCCAGCCGGTGAGGAACACCGTGACGGCCAGGCCGCTGTAGAAGGTGGACGGTTGGCCAAGCAGTTCCGTGGTGGCGGGCCCGGCAACCTGGGTGAACAGGCTGTAGTCGAACCCGTCGAGCGCCCAGCCGAGGGTCGTCGCGACCAGCACGCTCCACTGGTAGCGGGTGATGCCCGAGTGCCAGTGCTCTTCGGTGCCGGTGTGGGCAGTGGTCATGGATGGCTCCTTCGCCAATTGCCAGCGTGCTCAGGTCTATTCGGTTGGTGCGGCAGTCTCGCCGCGGCGTAGCGCACCGACGACGAGCCGGTCGATGCTGACTTCGAGTGCCTGGTCCTCGTCCAGCGGCCGGAACGCCCGCAGCATGTCCTTGATCTCGCCGTGAATCCGCGGGCTGCGGGTCCGCAGCGCATCCACGCGGTCCTGCACGTCCTTTGCGAGCGCCTCCGGGGAACTGACCACCTCGTTGAGCAGGCCCAGTTCCAGCCCGCGGGTGGCGCTGATCGCTTCGCCGGTGGCGGTCAGCCAGAACGCCTGCCGCTCGCCGACGATGCGCGGCAGCCACGCCAGCACCAGGGCAGGCGCCAGGTCGATGCCCACTTCAGGGAACCACAGCGAGGCGGCCGAAACCGCCACGGACACATCGCAAGCCGCAAGCAGGCCGACGCCGAAGCCCGCGGCGTCGCCTCCGACCTCGGCGACGGTGACCAACGGCGTGTCCCGCAGCGCGCGGTGCAGGTCCACCAGCGTCCTGGTCTCCGCGCGGAGCTCCGCCGGGGTGGCGCCCGCGCGTTCCCGACCCAGACAGAACACTTTGCCTGTGGCCCGAAGGCGCAACACGTGCGAGCCGGGCGGCGGCCGCAACAGCAGTTCGGTGAGTTCGGCGCAGAACTCGACGGTCAGGAGATTGTCCGGTGGCCGGTCGATCACCACCTCGAGGACACCGTCGGCAGGTGATGAGAATGCGACTTCGCCCATGTCAGTTCAGCCGATCCGTTGCGACGCCGCCGTACCAGTCGACGTCATCGGGCGCGGTGCGGATGGTCACCGCGCGGATGTTGGTGAAGTCGTTGAACGATTCCCAACCGCCCTCGCGGCCCACCCCGCTGTCCCTGACGCCTCCCCACGGTGACGATGGGTCCAGCCGGTGATGGTCGTTCACCCATACCATGCCGGTCTCGAGCTGCGCCGCCACGCGGTGGGCCCGCGCCACGTCCCGAGTCCAGATCGACGAGCCGAGTCCATAATCCGAGTCGTTGGCCAGCGCCACGGCATGCGCCTCGTCATCGAATGGGATCGCCACGACGACGGGACCGAAGATCTCGTCGCGCGCGATGCGCGAGTCATTGGTGACGTCGGCCAGCACGGTCGGTTCGATGAAGAAACCGCCGGGCAGCCCTGGCACGTCCGCCGCGTGACCGCCCGCCGCGAGCCGCGCGCCGTCGCGCAGCGCCGCCTCGACATGGCCGAGGATCCTGTCCTTGGCACGCTTGGAGATGACCGGCCCGAGTTGGGTCGTCGGGTCCGCCGGGTCACCGATCCGGATCGTCGCGGCGACCTTCGACAGCTCCGCGACGACGTCGTCGTAGATGGTCCGCTGAATCAACAACCTGCTGCCTGCGATGCAGGTCTGGCCGGCGCCGACGAAGCCGCCGAAGGCCGCACCGCGGGCCGCGACGTCGATCGGGGTGTCGTCGAAGATCAGCACCGGTGACTTGCCACCCAGTTCCAGGGTTGCCTTGGCGAACCGCTGGGCGGTGGCGATCGCGATGGCCCGCCCGGGCTCGGTGCCTCCGGTGAAGACGGCCTTCTTGACCAACCGATGTCCCGTCAGCGCGGCGCCCGCCGTCGGCCCGAGGCCAGGGACGACGTTCAGCACCCCGGCCGGGATGCCGGCCTCGAGCGCAATCTGACCGAGTAACAGCGCGGTAAGCGGCGTCTGCTCAGAAGGCTTGAGCACCACGGTGTTTCCGGTCGCCAGTGCTGGCGCGAGGCTCTTCGAGGCGATCATCATGGGGTGGTTGAACGACGAGAGGATGCCGACCACGCCGAGCGGGAACCGGCTGGTGTAGGCGTGGTAGTCGCCGCGCAGCGGCACCACCGAGGTCCGGTCGGCGAGCAGCAGCGCTGCGTTGTACCGGTACCACTCCGATAGCCGCGTGATCTGCGCCTTGGTCTCGGTGATCGGCCGCCCATTGTTCCTGGTCTCGAGTTCGTAGAGCTCGGCCATCCGCGCCTCGATGCCATCGGCGAACCGGTTGATCAACCGTGCTCGATCGTGGATCGGCATGGTCCGCCAGGGCCCGTGGCGAAACGTGTCGTGCGCGTTGCGGACGGCGTCGTCGACGTCTTCTTCACTGGCGCCGGACACCTCGGTGAAGACCTCCCCCGTCGCGGGATTGGTCACCGGAATGGGTGCGGCCCGTCCCTGCACGACGCGACCGCCGATGAGCAGTCCGGTGGGCAGCGGTACGCGGGGGTCCTCGCCGGTGGCGAGGGGCGCAGTCAAGGTCATGGCGGTCTTCTCTCGAAATCGGTATACCGAATTGCTATTTGGTACACCGCTGACCGTAGACAGGTGGGATCTGGAACGCAAGGCATACCGTTGCGCTCGGATAGACTCGATTCGCCGGGCCCGTAGACCGGGTGCCGCCGCAGTCGGACCACCAGCAAATGAGGGCAGATGGCAGGGGAATCGTCCGCAGGCCGGTTGACCAGGGATCTGCGTCAACGAATGTTGAGCGGGGAACTGCGCCCCGGTACCCGGTTGTCGCAACAACGGCTGGCCCAGGAGTACGACGTCAGCCGCATGCCCGCACGCGATGCCCTGCAGGCGCTGGCCAGCGAAGGACTCGTCGACGTCAGCGCCACCACCGCCGTGGTGCGGCGGCTGTCGGTGTCGGAGTTGCAGGAGCTCTACGAGCTGCGCGAGGCGGTCGAACCGATGCTGACCCGGCTGGCCGTGCCCAACGTCGGCCGCGCCGAACTGACCCGGATGAAGGTGCTGCTGGAACGGATGGAGGCCGGCCCCGACCCGGTGCAGTGGCTGGAGTGCAACACCGAATTCCATGCGCTCGTCTACACCCGCGCCCACCGCCCCCGGATGATCCAGATGACCGAGCAGCTACGCAGACTCACCGATCGCTACCTCTATCTCCACGTCGGGGTGTTCGGCGACATGGGCCACCTGCACGACGAGCACCGCCGCATCTACGAGGCAGTGAGCCGAGGTGATGCCAACGCCGCCGCGGACTTGACCCGCGCACACCTGGCGACCTCCCACGAGTTCATTCTCCGGTTCCTGCTCGACAGCGAACACAGCTCGCTGGAACCCGAAGGGGAGCCCGCCGAAACGTCTTTCGGCATCGTCGGCGCCGGCGGTCTGATCGGCTAACCGGGGCTGTCCGCGTCCCCCCACCGTGACCGACTGGCACCACGTGAGCGCGGTCCGAACAGTGAGCGTCGCCCGCACGTCGTCCAGATGCGTTCCGGCAGAAGCATTCACCGCGGCCCGCCCCGCACTCCTGCGGTGTGCGCCACGCCGGAAGAAGCCGCGCTGCTGTGACCCTTGACACAACTCGACTGAGTGGTAATGTCCCGGACATTCCTAAAACGATATGTCCGAACAAATATGATCAGTCATCTGAGGACCTCCGTGAACAGACAGGCAACGGTGCCAGCCCACCTGGACGATCTGACGGTCGATCACCAGCCGCAGGCCTCCGAGGGGGACGCGCCGCCCCGCCGGCAAGCCATGCGTTACCGGTTCAAGGTCGCCATTCGACGTCCGACCACGGTGATCGGCCTGCTCGGCCTTCTACTGTTCGGCTATCTGATCGTGGTGCCGATCGTGACGATGCTGATCCAGGGCGCCACCGTCAGCCCGAAGGACACCCTGATCGTCCAGCAGCCCGCCGGTTCGCTGACGTCCTACTACCTCTGGCGGGTCTTCCTCTCACCCGTATCCGGTGATCTGTTCTGGTGGCCGCTGGTACACACCGTCGTCGTCGGCGTCTGCTCGGTTGTCCTGTCGCTGCTCATCGGCGGTCTGTTCGCATGGCTGTTGACCCGCACCGATCTTCTTGGCCGGCGATGGTTCAGCACCGCTTTGATCGTCCCCTACATGCTGCCGACGTGGGCGTTCGCACTCGCCTGGAGCACGATCTTCAAGAACCGCACTGCGGGTGGGCAACCCGGCTGGCTGGAGTCGATTGGAATCACCCCGCCCGACTGGATCGCCTACGGCGGCGTACCAATCATCATCATCTTCACGCTGTACTTCTCGCCACTCGTCATCCTGATGCTCGGCAACGCCCTGAAACGCTTCGACTCGCAGTTGGAGGACTCCGCCCGGATTCTCGGTGCCGGCTATGGCACCGTGGTCCGCACCATCCTGGTGCCCCTCATGCGGCCGGCGATCGTATCGGCCGCCACGCTGATCCTGGCAAAGGTCCTTGGTGAGTTCGGGGTGACCTACATTCTGGGGCTGCCCACCGACTTCAACGTTCTGGCGACCTCGCTGTACCGAAACATCTCGACGCGCGAGAACGGCGCCGCGGCGGTCATCGCCGGCGCCGTCATCTTGATCGGACTGCTCTCGCTGTGGGTAGACGTGCACTTCCTCAAGGAAGCGCGACGCTTCGTCACGATCGGCGGCAAGGGGTCGATGGACAGAACACGGTTCCTCGGGAGATGGCGGATCCCCGCCACGACGCTCTGCGGAGTCGCGTTCCTCCTGAGCGTGGCCGTGCCGATCGGGGTGCTTCTGCTCTCGACCCTGATGCGGCGTCCCGCCGACTTCTCCACGAGCAACTTCACGCTCGCCTACTGGTTCGGCCACGGCCTCGACACCCCGGCGTTCACCGATGGAGTTCTGGTCAGTAGCGCGGTCTGGTCAGCGGTCTGGAACACGTTCTGGATCGTCGGGATCGCAGCGGTGTCCGCGGGCATACTGGGCCAACTCGTCGGCTACGTCGTCGTCCGCTCGCCAAGCCGTCTTCTCGGTACGACGCTTCGCCAACTGACGTTCCTTCCGTATCTGGTCCCTGGCATCGCCTTCGCGGTCGCGTATCTCTCCCTGTTCGCCGTACCCCGCGGTCCGGTGCCTGCCCTCTACGGCACCGCTGCAATCCTCGTACTGATCTACATGACCGAACAGATGCCGTTCGCTTCGCGCGCCGGCATCTCGTCGATGATGCAGCTCGGGCCCGATCCCGAAGAGGCTGCACAGGTCGCAGGTGCCGGGTGGTGGCGCCGGATGGCAGGAATCGTCCTGCCCATCCAAAAGCGATCCCTGGCAACGGGAGTACTCATGCCGTTCATTGCAGGTGTTCGCAGCTTGAGCCTCGTGGTGATCCTGGCGGTACCGGGCATGGACGTGTTGACCACCTTCGCGATCAAGCTCGTCGAGTTCGGCTACACCCAGGCCGCCAATGGCGTCGTCCTCATCGTCTCCGCCGTCGCATTCGGCGGCACGTATGCGATTCAGAAGATCATGAAGACCGACCTCGGTCGGGGATTAGGTGGATGACCGATGCCCACGATTCAACTCAACCGCATCAGCAAGCGATACCTCGGCGGCACGACGAGCGCTGTCGACGCCCTGGATCTGACGATTGACCATGGCGACTTCATGTGCATGCTCGGCCCGTCCGGCTGCGGGAAGACGACCACACTCCGCATGATCGCCGGACTCGAGCAGCCAACGGCCGGTTCGATTTCCGTGGACGAGCGGGTACTGGACTCGGTCGACCGTGGCGTGTTCATCCCACCCGAGCGTCGCGAAATGGGCCTGGTCTTCCAAAGCTATGCGTTGTGGCCGCACATGACGATCCGCCAGAATACGGAGTACGGCCTGCGCCTGCGCAAGATCGCGCGAACCGAGCGACGGCGACGCGCCGACGAGGTGATGACCGTGATGGGCATCGACGGCTTCGCCGACCGCTACCCCTCCCAGCTGTCCGGTGGGCAACAGCAGCGGGTAGCGCTGGCTCGTATGTTGGCGGTCAATCCGGGCGTCATGCTTCTCGACGAACCACTGTCAAACCTCGACTCACGACTTCGCCTGGAGATGAGGGCCGAGCTCAAACGCATCCACCAGGACTTTGGCTCGACCATCGTGTTCGTGACGCACGACCAGTGGGAGGCAATGACACTGGCGACCCGGATCGCGGTCTTGTTCGAGGGTCGACTTCAACAGATCGGGACACCTACCGACATCTACGACCGTCCGCGCAATCG
>NZ_JBOGDD010000800.1:0-1906 GCF_050701675.1 Mycobacterium sp.
GAACGATGGTCTCGCGCGCCCTGTGGGCCGCGGAGTTGCTTGCGGCCGAGGGTGTTTCGGCGCGCGTTCTGAACATGGCCTTCGTGGAGCCGCTGGACCGCGACGCCGTGAGCGCCGCCGCTCGAGAGACCGCGGGCATCGTCACCATCGAGGAGGCCACCGTCAGCGGCGGACTCGGCGCCGCGGTCGCCTCGCAGGTGGCTCAGGACAGCCCATGCCGGATGCGGATCCTTGGCATCCCCGGCCAGTTCGCCCCAACCGGCAGTGCAGGCTTCCTGCTCGACCACTTCGGCTTGAACGCCGAGGGCATCGCCGATGCCGCCCGCGACCTGGTGCGCCATGCCCGGGGGTGAGCAGACGATCCTTGCGATCGACCAGGGGACCAGTTCCACGAAGGCGATGCTGGTGGACGTCAACGGTGCCGTGCGGGCCGCGGCCGGCTGCCCGGTCGGCCAAACGCACCCCCACGCCGGCTGGGTCGAGCAGGACGCGGAGGAGATCTGGGCGTCCGTCCAGCGATCCGTGCGGGACTGCGTCACCGAGGAGGTCAAGGGGGACGTCGTCGCCGTTGCGCTCAGTGTCCAACGCGAGACGGTCGTGTTGTGGGACACGGTGACTGGGCACGCCGTCGGCCCGGTGCTGAGCTGGCAGGACCAGCGCACCACCGCGGCGGCCACCGAACTGGAACGCGGCGGGCACGCCGAGTACGTCTTCGCCACCACAGGGCTGCCGTTGGACCCGATGTTCTCGGCGCTCAAGGCGGCGTGGCTGCTCGATCGGTACGACCCGTTGCGCAGGCAGACCAGCAGCGGACGGTGGCGCGTCGGCACCATCGACGCGTGGCTGCTGTCCCGCTTCGGCGGCGAACCCGTCACCGAGATCGGCAGTGCCTCACGAACTCAACTGCTGGACCTGAACACCGGAACCTGGGATCCTGCGCTGCTGGAGGTGTTCAAGATCCCGCCGGGTGCCCTTCCCGCCGTGGTCAAGTCCACCGGACCATTCCCGTCCATCGCTGACCTGGAGCCCCTGCCCGACGGCGTGCCGGTGCTCGCCGTCCTCGCAGATTCGCACGCCGCCCTCTTCGCACACGCCGGCTGGCGTCCCGGAGTCGTCAAGGCGACCTACGGCACCGGTTCGTCGGTGATGGCACTGGGCCCGCGCACCACGGCGGCCAGCGGCCTGTGCTCCACCATTGCCTGGGACGTCAGCGGCATCGCCTACGCGGTGGAGGCCAACATCCGATCGACCGGGCGCACGCTGTCGTGGCTCGCCGACCTGTTCGGTGTCGACATCGATCAGCTGTGGAGCGAGGCGGCCGACGCGAGCAGCGACGGCGTCGTGATGATTCCGGCCTTCGGCGGACTCGGTGCACCGCACTGGGACCGCGACGCCACGCCCGTGATCGCCGGGCTGTCGCTGGGCACCCGACGACCCCAGCTCGCGCGGGCCGCGATGGAGGCCATCGCCTTTCAGATCGATGACGCCGTCACCGCCTTCCAGAACGTCGTCGGCCCGCTGCGGCGGCTCGCCTGCGACGGTGGGATGACTCAGTCGGAGGCGCTCATGCAGCTCCAAGCCGATGTCAGTGGGCTGCCGGTTCAGGTCTCCCCGACCGCCAATCTGTCCGCGCTCGGAGCCGCGCACCTCGCCGGACTCATCTTGAACTGGTGGGACTTCACCGATCTGGAGACCGGGCTGCCCGGCAGCACGGGAGCTCTGGACGCCGGTCGGGTCGTGCTCCCCGGCATCGGCGACGACGACCGGGTAGCACTGCGACGCACGTGGGCCACCGCCATCGGCCGGTCGCGCACCTCCAACGACACCCACGATCTGGAGCCCGCCGGATGAGCCACCCACCCCGCAACGCCGGCCGCAAGCGGGTGTCTTGCGGATCGATCGTCGC
>NZ_JBOGDD010000801.1:0-6087 GCF_050701675.1 Mycobacterium sp.
TCAACCGAGTTGGCTCACTCAACGGGATGTCGACCCCGAGCACGCGACGGATGCTGTCCTCGAATTCGGTGAGGGACATCTGCTCCCGTTCGTCGTACGGTGCTGCTTCCTCGAGGCAGGTGTAGAGACCCAGATCGTCTGGGGTGTAGGAGCTGATCGCGAAGATGCCGTTGGGCGTCTGGGTGTAACCGGCGCGGACCAGGCCGAGGCCGGGGATGTCGTAGTCGCCGTCGTCGCGCAGCGTCACCGAGTCGGGCATGGCGAACGACCCCAGCCGGTGCACGTCCGGATAGCTGATGCCGGGGAACGCGATGCCCGCCATGTCGCGGACCCGGCTGCCCACGCCATCGCAGCCCACCAGGAAGCGCGCCGTGGCGCGGTACGCGCCGTCGGGTCCGCGCACGTCCGCGGTCACGTCTTCGTTGTTCTGGCTCAGGCCCGTCACGTGGTGTCCGCGGCGGATGTCGGCGCCGCGTTCGTCGGCGATCTCCTCGAGAAGGCTCTCCATCCGTGGCTGAGGGAGCAGCAGGGCCTGCATCGGAGGATCGACGAGTTGGGTGAGATCGACGTGCAGGCTGCCGAAGGGGAATCGGGGTGCCGGGCGGGGCTGGCCGCTGGCCGTCTCGAAGCGCTCAAGCAGGCCTCGGTGGCGCAGCAGGTCGAGGATCTGGCCGCCGAGACCGCCGGCCTTCTTGACGGCATACGGCTCGGTCCGTCGCTCCAGCACCAGCGTGCGCACTCCCGCCAGGCGCAACTCGCCGGCCAGCATCAGGCCGGTCGGTGCTGCGCCGACGATGATCACGTCGGTGTCGATGTCAGGCATTCACTACTCCCATTTGCGCTGGTGGTGGCTTCGGTCAGCGAGTATGGGGTATGCCGGGGGTCTTGCCGCAAGCCCCCTGGTGCGCTATACCTTGAGAAGGGAAGGAGCGGATTGCCGCCCTTCCCCTTTTCGTGCGCGACTTCTGCACGATGGCTGCGATTCGTCCGGGTCCGCGACCCTCGCGCAGAACTGGCGGGGTGGCCTGAACACCAATGGTATTCGAACACGCGTTCGATTACTCTCGACGCGTGGGATGGCACAGCGGGCCGCCGAGCTGGGGCGAGATGGAGCGCGTGCTCACCAGCAAGCCCCGCCGTGCCGGTTCGCGACTTCCCGAGCCGGTGGCCGACGGCGGTGACAGTCCGGCGTGGTCGCGCAAGCGTGGGAGCTACGAGGCACCGGACCGGCCCGCAGGGGGGCACTCCTCGGTGCCGTACGCCGAGCTGCACGCGCACTCGGCGTACAGCTTCCTCGACGGGGCCAGCACACCGGAGGAACTCGTCGAGGAGGCCGCCCGGCTGAACCTGCGGGCCATCGCGCTGACCGACCACGACGGGCTGTACGGGGTGGTCCGGTTCGCCGAGGCGGCCAGGGAGCTCGACGTGCAGACGGTGTTCGGCGCCGAACTCTCGCTGGGAAACGTCGCCCGCACCGAGGTGCCCGACCCGCCGGGGCCGCACCTGTTGGTGCTGGCGCGCGGACCGGAGGGCTATCGGCGGCTGTCGCGTGAGCTCGCGAAGGCCCATCTGGCTGGCGGCGAGAAAGGCAAGCCGCGCTATGACTTCGACGTGCTGACCGAGGCTGCGGGTGGGCACTGGCACGTCCTCACCGGATGTCGCAAGGGCCACGTGCGCCAAGCACTGTCGACGGGCGGTCCGGAGGCTGCCGAAGCCGCGCTCGCCGACCTGGTCGACCGGTTCGGGCGCTCGCGGGTCAGCGTCGAGCTCACCCGTCACGGCCACCCGCTCGACGACGAGCGCAACGCCACCCTTGCCGAACTGGCGGTGCGGTTCGGATTGAATGTCGTCGCCACCACCGCGGCGCACTTCGCCGAGCCCGCCCGCGGCAGGCTGGCCATGGCGATGGGGGCCATCCGGGCGCGCAACTCGATGGACGAGGCGGGCGGTTGGCTTGCGCCGCTTGGTGGTTCACACCTGCGGTCGGGGGAGGAGATGGAGCGACTGTTCGCCCACCACCCAGGCGCAGTGACGGCAGCGGCCGAGCTTGGCGAGCAGTGCGCGTTCGGCCTGGCGCTCATCGCCCCGAAGCTGCCGCCGTTCGACGTCCCGGAGGGGCACACCGAGGACAGCTGGCTGCGGCACCTGGTGATCACCGGAGCGCGCAACCGGTACGGGCCGCCGGAACGCGCGCCGCGGGCATACGCCCAGATCGAGCACGAGCTGAGGGTCATCGCGCAGTTGACCTTCCCCGGTTACTTCCTGGTGGTGCACGACATCACCCGGTTCTGCAAGGAGAACGACATCCTGTGCCAGGGCAGGGGATCGGCGGCCAACTCGGCAGTCTGTTACGCGCTTGGCGTCACCAACGTCGACCCGGTCGCCAACGAGTTGTTGTTCGAGCGGTTCCTGTCACCCGCCCGCGACGGGCCGCCGGACATCGACATCGACATCGAATCGGACCTACGCGAGAAGGCGATTCAGTACGTCTACGAGCGCTACGGTCGCGACTACGCCGCCCAGGTCGCCAACGTCATCACCTATCGCGGCCGCAGTGCGGTCCGTGACATGGCAAGGGCGCTGGGGTTCTCCCAAGGGCAGCAGGATGCCTGGAGCAAGCAGATCAGCAGGTGGAACGGGCTCGCCGACTCACCCGACGTCGAGGAGGTTCCCAAGCAGGTGATCGACCTGGCGCTACAGATCAAGGATCTACCACGGCACATGGGCATCCACTCCGGCGGCATGGTGATCTGCGACCGGCCGATCGCCGACGTGTGCCCGGTGGAGTGGGCGCGCATGGAGAACCGCAGCGTGCTGCAGTGGGACAAGGATGATTGTGCGGCAATAGGTTTGGTGAAGTTCGACCTGCTCGGACTCGGCATGCTCTCGGCGCTGCACTACGCCATCGACCTGGCCGCAGAGCACAAGGGACTCGAGGTCGATCTGTCCAAGCTCGATCTGTCCGAGCAGGCGGTGTACGAGATGCTGCAGCGCGCCGACTCGGTCGGGGTCTTCCAGGTGGAGTCCCGCGCGCAGATGGCCACGTTGCCCCGGTTGAAGCCGAGGGTGTTCTACGACCTGGTGGTCGAGGTGGCGTTGATCCGGCCAGGGCCCATCCAGGGCGGCTCGGTGCACCCCTACATTCGGCGCCGCAACGAGGAGGAGGAGGTGACCTATGACCACCCGTCGATGGAGCAGGCACTACGTAAGACGTTGGGAATTCCTCTGTTTCAGGAACAGCTGATGCAGTTGGCCGTCGACTGCGCCGGCTTCTCCGCCGCCGAGGCCGATCAGCTCCGCCGGGCGATGGGCTCCAAGCGGTCCACGGAGAAGATGAAGCGGCTGCGCGGCCGGTTCTACGACGGCATGCGCGAGCGGCACGGCATCACCGGTGAGACCGCCGACCGCATCTACGAGAAGCTGGAGGCGTTCGCCAACTTCGGCTTCCCGGAGAGCCATTCACTGTCGTTCGCCTCGCTGGTGTTCTATTCGTCGTGGTTCAAGCTGCACCACCCCGCGGTGTTCTGCGCCGCCCTGCTGCGCGCGCAGCCGATGGGGTTCTACTCGCCGCAGTCACTGGTGGCCGACGCCCGTCGGCATGGCGTGGTGGTTCACGGTCCCGACGTGAACGCCAGCCTGTCGCATGCCACGCTGGAGGAAATCGGTACCCAGGTTCGATTGGGGCTGGCTTCCGTCCGGCACGTCGGTGACGAGTTGGCCGAGCGGATCGTCGACGACCGAAAGGCCCACGGCGCGTTCACCTCTCTGGTCGACCTGGCGGGCCGGGTGCAGCTGTCCGTGCCGCAGACCGAGGCGCTGGCCACCGCGGGGGCGCTCGGCTGTTTCGGGATCACCAGGCGGGAGGCGCTGTGGGCGGCGGGCGCGGCGGCCTCCGAGCGTCCCGACCGGTTGCCCGGTGTGGGGTCCTCCTCGCGCGTCCCCGCCCTGCCCGGTATGACCGAACTCGAGTTGGCGGCCGCCGACGTCTGGGCCACCGGCGTCTCGCCGGACAGCCACCCCGTCCAGTTCCTGCGTGAACATCTCGACGAGGTCGGCGTCATCCCCGCCAACCGGCTGCTGTCGGTGCCGGATGGCACCCGGGTGCTCGTCGCGGGCGCGGTGACCCACCGGCAGCGGCCCGCGACCGCGCAGGGCGTGACGTTCATGAACCTCGAGGACGAGACGGGCATGGTCAACGTGATGTGCTCGAGGGGTGTGTGGGCGCGGCATCGCAAGCTGGCGCAGACGGCGTCGGCGCTGGTGATCCGCGGCATCGTGCAGAACGCGACGGGCGCGGTCACCGTGACGGCCGACCGGATGAGTCCGATCGACCTGCGGGTGAGGTCCAAGTCGCGTGACTTCCAGTAGGGCTCCGTTGACGTAGCGCTCGCGGCGAAGACGTGCGAGTGGCCGTATCCGCAAGCGCTATCTCAACGTCCGAGGATCAGCCCTCCGTCGGTGTGAGCCACACCTTGTCGATGGCGATGCGCAGGCGGGTGCTGAACTTCGCCATCGTCTCGGTCAACCCGAACTTGTCGGAGGTTTCGCCGTACTTCGCCCAGTACGGCTCGTCGGTGCGGCAGTCGGCACCCTCGGCGGCGTTCGTCACCTCGCCACCGATCACGATGATCCCGCCGCCGTTGCCGTCGGAGTCCAGATTCAGGCTCACCAGCGGATGGGCCTTCACGTGCCGCACCTTGGCCGCGGTGGGTTCGGAGTAGACGAACAGCGCCGCTCCGTCGAAGTAGAACCAGACCAGCTTCGGGACCGGTTGGCCCGACTTCGCGACCGTGGTGAGCCAGCCGTACTTGGCGGTGCTCAGACGATCGACGACCTCAGGTGTCAAATCATTGCTCATGCAAGCGAATGTAGTCTCCGACTATGACTTCCACGCCGCTCGATCTCACCGTCGATGAACTGCTCACGACCACCCGGTCGGTCCGCAAACGGCTCGACCTGGAGAAGCCGGTGCCGCGCGAGGTGGTGATGGAGTGCCTCGAACTGGCGCTGCAGGCGCCGACCGGATCCAACACGCAGGGCTGGCAGTTCGTCTTCGTCGACGACGAAGAGAAGAAGAAGGCCATCGCCGACATCTACCGCACCGCGGCGACGCCGTACCTCGACGCACCCAAGCCGACTTACGGTGACGGCCGCGACGAGCGCACGCCGTTGGTCATCGACTCCGCGAAATACCTCAACGACCATCTGCACGAGGTTCCGATCATGTTGATCCCGTGTCTGGAGGGCAGGCCCGACGGTGCCCCCGCCGGGGCGAGCGCAGGGTTCTGGGGATCACTCCTACCCGCGGCGTGGAGCTTCATGCTGGCGCTGCGTTCGCGCGGCCTCGGTTCGGCGTGGACCACGCTGCACCTGGTCGGCGACGGCGAGAAGCAGGCCGCGGACGTCCTCGGCATCCCCTTCGACAAGTACTCCCAGGGTGGGCTGTTCCCGATCGCGTACACCAAGGGCACCGACTTCAAGCCGGCCAAGCGGCTGCCCGCCGAGCAGCTCAGCCACTGGAACACCTGGTAGCACCCGCACGGGGAAATGAACCGTCAGATGGCGCCGTCGAACCCCTGCTGGCGCCATGCCTCGTAGACGGCGATCGCCGCGGCGTTCGACAGGTTGAGGGACCGTCGGCCCGCGAGCATGGGAATCCGCACCTGCGCCGTGACGTGCGGGTCGGCCAACGTCTGCGGGTCCAAGCCGGTCGGTTCCGGACCGAACATCAGGACGTCACCGGGTTCATACGCGATGTCGCCGTAGAACGATTCGGCGTGGGCGGTGAACGCGAACACCCGCGCGGGCATGACGACCTTCCACGCCGCCTCCAGATCTCCGTGCACCGTCACCGACGCCAGGTCGTGGTAGTCCAGACCGGCCCGGCGGAGCTTCGGCTCGGACAGGTCGAAACCCAGCGGTTCGACGAGGTGTAGTTCACAACCGGTGACTGCAACCATCCGGATCGCATTGCCGGTGTTGGGCGCGATGCGCGGCGAGTAGAACATCACCTTGAACAAGCCCTGAGCCTCCCGGTCTGCGAGTACCTCGAAGGCTACGTCTCGAGGCCGACTGGCAGGGAAGCCC
>NZ_JBOGDD010000802.1:0-5391 GCF_050701675.1 Mycobacterium sp.
GCGCCGCCCGCAGTGGTACCACTCGCCGCGGCGCCGCCAGTCGGGTAGAGGCGCCGCCAGTCGGGTAGAAGTGAGGCATGGCCAGTGTCGACGTGTCAGTGACCTCCGAGCTCTCTGCCGACAAGGCGTGGGCACTCGCGTCCGACCTCGGGCGCTTCGACGAGTGGTTGACCATCTTCGGCGGTTGGCGCGGCCCCGTGCCCGACGTCATCGAGAAGGGCACCAAGGTTTCGTCCCTGATCAAGGTCAAGGGCTTCCGGAACACCATCCGCTGGGAAGTGACGAAGTACGACGCGCCCAGGCGTATCGAGATGTGCGGGAGGGGGTTCGGAGGCGTCCAGATCTCGTTGCGCACCGACATCGCCGACGACCACCCCGGCACCACCTTCCACCTCGTTGCGGACCTCAGCGGCGCCGTCCTCAGCGGGCCGGTCGGCGGCCTGGTCGCGCGGTTGATCAAGGGCGACGTCAAGCGGTCGGTGCAGAACCTGGCGAGCCTTCAGTAACGGGTATCGCCACTTCGTTGCGGCGCAGGAACGGCAGCGTCCACGGCGGGTCGTAGAACCAGGAGGCCGCATCCCCGGCTGCCTCGAAACCGTACGCGCGCAGCGTATCCCGCAGTTTCTCGGCGTGAGTCGCAACGGCCTGCGCGTCGCGGTTGCCGCTGAACTTCAGCACCGCCACCGTCTCCGGCGGGATCGTCACCAGGCGCACGCGGCCGTCGTCGGGGGATGGCAGCTCGGCCATCGTCCACCTGGCGGGCAGGTAGAAGCGGATGACCCAGTCATTGCCCGATCCGGCGGACTGGGCGACGGGCGCCGTCATGGCGATCTTCGCGCCGCCCCGCCGTTGGGAGACCGGCGCCGTCATCGCGATCTTGGCATCGCCGTCGTTCGCCCCGAAGATGTAGCCGGCCAGGCGCCGGAAGCCGGCGTTGCGCGCCGCCTCCTCACCTGCGGTCACCGTCGTCTCCGCGGCGATGCGCGAATCGTAGCGGCGCACCTCGACGCCGTCGCCGAGATCGTGGCTGGTGTGCCTGGGTTCCTCCGTGCCCCATCTGATCCCGAACACCAACAGTGCGGACTCGGCGACCTGGCGTGGCAGCTTCAGAAGTGCGGTCGACATGTAGACGTCCTACCCTCCGCCGCCCCGTGTCACACCCGGCAGCTGATCTCCATGCTGTCGCTGTCCCTGGCAAGGAAGTTCACGCTGACGTACCCGTTGGCCGGATCACGGACGTAGTCGAGATAGGGCTGGGTCTCGGCCATGTTGGTGTTGTCCGCGACGATCAGCGTGCCAGGCGGCAAGTGCGGCTCCAGCAGCTCGGTGACCGGAAGGTAGAACTCCTTCCAGCCGTCGAGCAGGACGAAGTCGACGGGGCCGTCGAGCGTCTTGAGAGTCTCGAGTGCGTCGCCTTCGAGCACGGTGATGACGTCGGAGAGGCCAGCCGCGGTGAAGTTGTTCTTGGCCGTGGCGACCTTGGCGGCGCTCAACTCGGTGGTGACGACGCGGCCGCTGCCGTTGTCCTTCACGGCCGCCGCCAGGTGGATGCCGGAGAGTCCCAGCGACATGCCGAACTCGACGATGGTCTGCGGCCGCGTGGCGCGCACCAGCGAGTAGAGCAGCCGACCGGCTTCTGGCGTGACGGGCATGTACACGTCGCTCAGCGCGTCGGCGCGTTCCTGCGCGGTGGCCGTCGCCAGATCGGCGAACCGACCTCCGCCGTTGCGCAGCTGGGTCATCTGCTCGTGGGACTCGGTGTACATCCGATCCAGCGCCGAGGCGACCTTGGGATCCGTGAGGGTGCTCATGATTTCGACGCTACAGTTCTCCGCGATTTGGGCGCGGAAAGTCGCGCTCACCGCTACGGAGCGCGCCGAAATCGCCAGCTAGATGGTGGTGACATAGCCGCCGTCGATGCGGACGTCGGCCCCGGTGGTGTTGCCCGAACGGCTGCTGGCAAGGAAGACGGTGAGGTCGGCGACCTCCTGCGGGGTGGTGAACCGCCCCGTCGGTGCGCCGGCCGATACGGACGCCACCACGTCGTCGGGGCTCGCGCCACTGGCGGAGGCGAACTTGGCGGCCACGCCGTCCTCGGCCAGCCACAGATCCGTCGAGACCGGCCCAGGGCTGATGGTGTTGACTCGAATTCCCTTGGGGCCGAACTCCTTCGACACGCTCTTCGCATAGTTTGCCAGTGCGGCCTTGGTGGCGCTGTAGTCGACGATGTTCCACTCGGGCAGCGTCGCGTTGATCGAGCCGATGTTCACGATCGAGCCGCCGCCACGGGCCAGCATCTGGGGGATGGCCTCGCGGGTGGTGCGCACGGCCGACATGAAGTTCAGCGACAGCGCGGCATCCCACTCCTCGTCGGTGACTGAGAGGATGCCGTCGAAGCGGGTGGCCACCGCCCCGGCGTTGTTGACGAGGACGTCGACGCCACCCCGTTCGGCGGCCGCGGCGATCAGCGCGCGGGGCCCCTGCGGCGTCGACAGGTCGGCGGCGATGAAGGTGGCCGACCCGGCGGCCTCGAGCGTCTGCAATTCGGGGGTGTTGCGCCGGGCTCCGGCGATGACGAAGGCCCCTGCTTCGGCGAACGCTTGGCTGACGGCAAGGCCGATTCCCCTGCTCGCTCCGGTGACGACGACGACCTTGTCCGTGAGGTGCAATTCCATGCCACATAGCTTCTACTGTCGCCGTCCGCAACGCGACCCTTCGTGGATTTGTGTGCACTCGGCGGCGGTCACCACCGCTAGATGCACACAAACCGCCGGGGCGGCATGTGCTAAGCGGAACGCTCAAATCGGTTCTGCTCCTGCGCAACCGGAGTCTGACTACCGTACTGCCGCATGTCGCAGACAATCGCCGTCCGCAAGGCCGTCATCGGCGCCTCCATCGGTAACGCCGTGGAGTGGTTCGACTTCGCCATCTACGGCTTCCTCGCGACGTTCATCGCGGCGAACTTCTTCCCGTCGGGCAACGAGACGGCGGCACTGCTGAACACGTTCGCGATCTTCGCTGCCGCGTTCTTCCTGCGGCCGCTCGGCGGTCTCGTGTTCGGGCCGCTCGGTGATCGGATCGGCAGGCAGCGGGTGCTCGCCGTGGTGATCCTGCTGATGTCGGTCGCCACGCTGGCCATCGGACTGCTGCCCACGTACACCACGATCGGTGTCGCCGCGCCCGTGCTTCTGCTGTTCTTCCGTTGCCTGCAGGGGTTTTCGGCCGGAGGCGAGTACGGCGGCGGGGCGGTGTACCTGGCGGAGTACGCGTCCACCGAGCGCCGTGGTCTCGTCGTCACGTTCATGGCGTGGTCGGGGGTGCTGGGGTTTCTGCTGGGGTCGGTCACCGTCACCGTCCTGCAGGCCGCGCTGCCCGCCGCGGCGATGGAGAGCTACGGCTGGCGCATCCCGTTCCTGATCGCCGCTCCGCTGGGTCTGGCGGGTCTCTACATCCGGCTGCGCCTCGACGACACTCCGGAGTTCGCCGAACTCAGCAGGGAGGACAATCTCGCCAAGCGGCCGCTGCGTGAGGCCGTGACGACGTCGTGGGTCCCGATCCTGCAGGTGATCGGTTTGTTCCTGATCTTCAACATCGGCTACTACGTCGTGTTCACGTTCCTGCCGACCTATCTGATCAAGACGCTGCACTACTCGAAGACCGAATCGTTCGTCTCGATCACGCTGGCCAGCCTCGTCGCGCTGGTCCTGATCCTTCCGTTCGCCGCGCTGTCGGACCGGATCGGGCGGCGGCCGATGCTCATCGCCGGGTCGCTCTGCTTCGCGGTGTTCGCGTATCCGCTCTTCCTGCTGCTGAATTCGGGCTCCCTGGCCGCGGCGATATCCGCACACTGCGCGTTGGCGGCGATCGAGTCGGTCTACGTGTCGACGGCGGTGACGGCGGGTGTGGAGCTCTTCGCCACGCGGGTGCGCTACAGCGGCTTCTCGATCGGCTACAACATCGCCGTCGCGGGGTTCGGGGGAACGACGCCGTACGTGGTCACCTGGCTCACCCAACGGACGGGCAATCCGCTGGCGCCCGCCTTCTACGTGATCGTGGCGGCGGTCGTATCGCTGGCGACGGTGCTCGTGCTGCGGGAGACGGCCGGGCGCCCGTTGCGGGCCGTTGCGGCGGCCACCGCCCCATCGCGCCAGGACTGACGCGCCGGGCGCACCGGTATCGTCACGGGCCACCAGAACCACCGGCCCAGCAGAGCTGCCACCGATGGCATGAGGAAGGTCCGGACGATCAGGGTGTCCACCATCAGTCCGATTCCGATGGTGAACCCGAGCTGGGCGATGCTCAGGACGCTCGAGCCGACGAGGGCGAACATGGTGACGCCGAAGACGATCCCGGCGGTGGTCACGACGCCGCCCGTGCCTGCGAAGGCCCGGATGATGCCGGTGCCGATGCCCGCCCGCACCTCTTCGCGGATCCGCATCGCCAGGAGCAGGTTGTAGTCCGCCCCGACGGCGATCAGTGCGATGAACGAGATGGGGGCCACTGCCCAGTGCAATTCCTGGCCGAGTAGGTACTGCCACGTGAACACGCTGGCGCCGAGCGCCGAGGCGAACGAGACCACGACGGTGGCGACCACGGTGAGTCCCGCCACCGGGCTGCGCAGCATCAGCGCCACGATGGCGAAGATGAGCACCAGCGTCGTGGCGACGAGGAGCAGCATGTCGCGGTCGACGAATTCGTGCAGGTCGCGCGTCGCGGGACCGACCCCCGTGAGGTCCACCGCGGTGGGCGTCAACGTGCCTTCCTTGGTCGCCTCTTGCACGGCCGTATCGATCAGGCCGGCGCGCCGTGCGCCGTCGGTTCCCCATTCATGGCCGTCGCCATGGACCAGCAGGTAGGTGGCGCGCCCGTTCGGCGACATCAGCGCCGTGAGGGCCTGCCGAAGGCGCGGGTCGGTCAGCGCGCGTTCAGGCAGGAAGAAGCCACCGGCGGCGCTGCCCCGGAACTGGACGTCGATCTCGTGGAGGTAATCGGTCAGTTGCCGCATCTGCGGACCCGTGGAGTTCAGCACCGCGAGGACGTCGGCGGTGGCCGACCTGGCCTGGGAGAGAACGTCGTTCATCGAGCGCACGGTGCCAGGCAGCTGGGCCAGCGCCGCTGCGGCGGTGCTCGACCCCGCGGTGAGTTGGTTGGCGCCACTGGTCAATTGGGCGGTGCTCTGCATGACGCCGTCCACCGGTTGGATGACGCGGGTCACCAACGAGCAGACGGCGTTCGTGGAGCAGTCGGGGGTGTCGGTGACGAAGCTGCGCAGCGGGTCGAGGTAGCCGGACACCGTGGCGGCATTGTTCTGCAGGCCGGTCATTCCCACGTGCATGTCTTCGGCAGCCGAGCCGACGTCGCCAAGGCCGTTGGCGCTGGCCTGTAATCCCT
>NZ_JBOGDD010000803.1:0-3694 GCF_050701675.1 Mycobacterium sp.
GGGCAGTACCAGGGTGGAGTTCTTCTCGGCGGCGACCTCGACGACGGTTTCGAGGAGTCGCAGTTGCAGGGCGGCGGGGTGCTCGGCCATGACCTCGGCGGCTTGGGCCAGTTTTTCGGATGCCTGAAGTTCGCCGTCGGCGGTGATGACCCGGGCCCTTCGCTCGCGCTCGGCTTCGGCCTGGCGCGACATGGACCGCTTCATCGAATCAGGAAGGACCACGTCCTTGATTTCGACGCGATCGATGTGAACACCCCAGCTCGCTGCGGGGCTGTCGATCATGATTTCCAGCCCCTGGTTGAGGCCCTCCCGGTTGGAGAGCAGGTCGTCGAGGTCGCTCTTGCCGATGATCGAGCGCAGCGACGTCTGAGCCACCTGGCCGATGGCGGACACGTAGTCCTCGACGTCGACGGCGACGCGCATCGGGTCGCACACGTTGAAATAGATGACGGCATCCACCCGGACGGTGACGTTGTCGCGGGTGATGCCGTCCTGGGCGGGCACGGGCATGGTGATGATCTGCATGTTCACCTTCTCCAGGTGATCAGCCATCGGCATCAGCAACGTGAGCCCCGGCCCGCGCACGGCTTCTTGCACGCGCCCGAATCGGAAGACGACGCCGCGTTCGAATTGTTTGATGACCCGGAAGGTGGATCCCAGGCCCAGCAGGCCAACGGCCAACAGGGCACTCAGTGCGTACAGGATGGACATCATCGTCTCCACTTCTGCCCGGGTGCCTGCCGGCGGTGGTCGTCAGCGGGCTCGGGCCGCTTATGTGATCAATTGTCGCGCTTCACGAGCCGGTCGAGTAGGCCTGCGCGCGTTGATACTGGGCGGTCCAGCGCTCCGCCTTCGGATTCCCACCGCTGATGCGCTAGAAGTGCGAGGCGTTGATCCCGGGCCGCCTTGGCGTCGATTCCCAGAAGTTCGCCGACGGTCGACACGTCATCGAGGTTTGCTGCAGCCATCACCGTTGCGTAGGCGCGGGTTGGGTTGGTGAAGGGGGGAACGATGAGCAGAACGAGTCTTTCGAGGTGTCCGCCGACCATCGACAGGGTGTGGGCCGACTGGTCGTCGGAGGGGTCCAGGGGCACGTCGCTGCCCTTGAACCGGACACTCGGTGGTGCTGTCGCCCAATCGGTTTCGTCGTAGCTCACCCGGTCGATATGGCCGATCCGTGGCGACAGGGTCGTGAGCAGCGCCGGAAGTTCGGTGCCCAATTCTCGCGATCGTGGCCACCAGGCCCCATGTACGATCCCGCGGGACTGATGGGCGGGTTTGATTCGCAAACGCACACCGCCTGGAGTTGCGGGGTGTGCCTTGTCGGCTTGTCGGGCGCCGGCGCGGAGAGTTGGCGTGGACACCATGGGCTCCTTCCGTGGACTGCTAATATAGAGGAAGTGTATCCGTTAAACCGGTAGGAAGGAAGTCAACGAGGTGAGCGAGGAGACAGACACTCGGGCCGGGCGGCCGCGACGAGATCGCTTGCCGCGCAACCGGCAACGTGAACGAGTACTTCAGATGGTGCGTGAACGTGACGATGCGATCGATGCCGTGGAACTCGCCACCCAGATTGGGTTGCACGTGACGACGGTTCGGTTTCATCTGGACGCGCTGTGCGACGAAGGTGCCATCGTTCGGACCCGGGTGAACCGGCCGGGTGCCGGGCGACCGCGGACGGGCTATCTCGCGGTTGAGGAGCGCCTGGACTATCGGATCCTCGCCGAGGTCCTCGCGGCGGAGCTGGGTCAGTCCGTGGAGACCCGCGCTCGTCGTGCTCAACGTGCTGGACGAAAGTGGGCCGGCCGGATCGCGGCGTCAAAGGACATGGGCGCCGATCCTGCCGGCACATCGTCCGACCACGCCGATGATCCGCTTGAACGCGAGGCCCTGTTCGCCGCCGACGTCTTCACGCGGATGGGATTCGCCGCCGAACTGGCGCCCGCAGGCGAACCGGCCACGCGGGAACGGGTCATTCGACTGAACGCCTGCCCCATCCGGGACCTGGCTCGAACCCACCCAGAAGTTGGTTGTGGGATTCATCTGGGGCTGTTGCAGGGCTTGCTCGCCGGGCGATCCGAGGCAGCCGGCGGCCGTCGAGAGGCCCCGCACCCACCGACGTCGTCGCAGCTCGATCCGTTCGTCGAGCCCGAGCTGTGTTTGGCCAGGCTGGTGGCGGAGTGAGCGCTGCCCGGTATGTCCAGCTGCTGGTGCCGACGTCGTGGCTCGGCATGGTGATCGCGATTTCATTTCTGGAAGCACCGATCAAGTTTCGGGCGCCGGGTGTGACGCTGCCGGTCGGGCTGGGTATCGGGCGGCTCGTGTTCAAGGCCCTCAATGTCGTCGAAGTCGTGCTGCTGGTGGCACTTTCGGCCGCCTGCTACGTCGTCAGACCAGAGTCGCCCGCGGTGCTCCTGCTCGTCTCGGTTGCGATAGCACTGGTCATACAGGTCGTCGTCGTCCGCCCGCTGCTGAGCAAACGCACGGATCGCGTCCTCGCCGGCGCGGTCCTGCCGCGGTCGAGAATGCACTGGGTCTACATCGTGCTGGAACTGGTCAAGGTCGGCCTGCTGATTGCCTTGGCCTTCGCCCTCATCGGCGGGGTGCTCGCGTGGGAGCCCTAGAACCAGACCGGGCACGGGAGGATCTGGCGAGCCGCGCCGATGTGGAGGCGCTGTTGGTCCGTTTCTACGGCCGGGTACTCGTCGATGACGTCCTCGCCGAGCCATTCGCTCAGATCAGGCTGACCGGCCTGCAATCGCACCTCCCGGTCATGGGTGACTTCTGGCAGACGGTCCTGTTCCGCGCTGGGCTCTATCAGGGAAGCGCATTGCGGGCTCATCGGTCGGTCCATCACCGTCACGCACTGACCGCCGCTCACTTTCTGCGCTGGCTCACGTTGTGGAACGGCACGGTCGACGAGATGTATCGGGGCCCGGTCGCCGAGCGCGCGAAGGTCCAGGCCGCGAGAATCGCCTGGGCGATGCACCGTCGGCTCACGGGAAACGACTCGGAGGCACTCGATGGCCTTGTCCGGCAGTGAATTTCGGCACGTCCAGGTGCGCAGGATCTACGAGGATCCGGCGCCGAGCGACGGCATCCGCGTTCTGGTGGATCGGATCTGGCCGCGGGGGGTGAGCAAAGCTCGCGCGCATCTCGATGAGTGGTGCAAGGACATTGCCCCTTCTGCCGAACTACGCACGTGGTACCACCACGATCCAAAGTTGTTCGAGGAGTTCGCCGATCGCTATCGCGTCGAGCTGATCGAACCTGGCCGCGCCGCCCTGCTGGTCCATCTGCGTCATTTGGCCGAGAGGCAGATGCTGACGTTGCTGACCGCGACCAGGGCAGCCGACATCAGCGAGGCCGCGGTGCTCGCCGATCTCATCGCGTCGAGCATCGCTTCCCCGGACAGCTGATCGGAGGCTCGGAGGGATGGATGCAAACTCGAAGTTTGAAACCTCTCAATGGAACAGCGGACGGCAGTTTGTCACGCCTTGGAGGGCCACGATCGGGCCGCGCGCGAGGCGTTCTGGGGCCACCCACCTTCTCAGGACGCAGAGGTGCGGGCTAACGAGGCCGGTGCGGTGTCTTGCTCCCGTTTGATCTCGAGTGCGATGTCGATGAGTTGGTCCTCCTGGCCGCCGATCAGCTTGCGCTGACCCGCCCGGTGCAGCAGCTTGTGCGCGGGCAC
>NZ_JBOGDD010000804.1:0-4094 GCF_050701675.1 Mycobacterium sp.
CGACGCCGGAAAGTGGCTGCCCTCAACCTCTTGAGCGGCGCCGTCTTGAGGGACGCCGTCGCCGAGCTGATTCGGCGGCGTGTGCGGGGCCGACCGGGGCATAGGAGGGAGTATGGCACTGCACATGCGTTCTGGAAAGAATTTCGCTGAACATTCGTTCTGGACAAATGTGCAGCGCCTTCGCTACTGTGACCGGAGCCACAGGTGAAGGAGCAACGTGATGAGTGAGCAGATTCCGGAGAAGATGCAGGCAGTGGTCTGTCACGGACCCAATGACTACCGCCTCGAAGAGGTGGCCGTTCCCCAGCGCAAGCGCGGCGAGGCGCTCGTCCGGGTGGAGGCGGTCGGCATCTGCGCGAGTGACCTGAAGTGCTACCACGGCGCGGCCAAGTTCTGGGGTGACGAGAACCGCCCCGCCTGGACCGAGACCATGGTCATCCCCGGTCACGAATTCGTCGGCCGCGTAGTCGAACTCGACGACGAGGCTGCCAGCAGATGGGGCATCGCCATCGGTGACAGGGTCACGTCCGAGCAGATCGTGCCCTGCTGGGAGTGCCGCTTCTGCAAGCGCGGTCAGTACCACATGTGCCAGCCGCACGATCTCTACGGATTCAAGCGCAGGACACCCGGCGCCATGGCCAGCTACATGACCTATCCGGTGGAAGCGTTGGTGCACAAGATCTCCGGAGACATTCCTCCCGCGCACGCGGCGTTCGTCGAACCGCTGTCCTGCTCGCTGCACGCCGTCGAGCGGGCCCAGATCACGTTCGAGGACACCGTCGTGGTGGCGGGCTGCGGACCCATCGGCCTCGGCATGATCGCCGGAGCTCACGCCAAGAACCCGATACGCGTCATTGCGCTGGACATGGCTCCGGAGAAGCTCGAGCTCGCCAAGAAGTGTGGCGCCGACATCACCATCAACATCGCAGAAGAAGACGTCGAGAAGATCGTCAAGGACCTCACCGACGGCTACGGCGCCGACGTCTACCTGGAGGGCACCGGACACCCGTCGGCAGTGCCGCAGGGTCTGAACTCATTGCGCAAGCTGGGCCGCTACGTGGAGTACGGCGTCTTCGGCAGTGACGTGACGGTGGACTGGAGCATCATCAGCGACGACAAGGAACTCGACGTCCTCGGTGCTCATCTCGGCCCGTACTGCTGGCCCGCCGCCATCAAGATGATCGAGTCCGGCGTCCTGCCCTTGGACGAGATCTGCACACACCAACTTCCGCTCAGCGAGTTCCAGAAGGGACTCGACCTCGTCGGCAGCGGCAAGGAATCCGTCAAGGTCTCGCTGATCCCGGCCTAGTCCAGACCTCCAACGAAGGACAAGACACATGAGTCGAGATCGCATGACCGGGCCGCAGCTGTCGCGGCGGAACATGTTGGCGGCGTTGGGAATGGCGGGGGCGGCGGCGGCGAGCCTGCCGTTGCTGAGTGCGTGCGGTGTCGGCGGCAAGGCCGGCGCCCCCAACGGCGCCGGTGAGGTCAGCGGCGGCTTCGACTGGAAGAAGGCCTCCGGACAGACGCTCAACATCCTGCAGACCCCGCACCCGTATCAGCTGTCGTATCAGCCGCTGCTGGCGGAGTTCACCGAACTCACCGGGATCAACGTCAACGTCGACCTGGTGCCCGAGGCCGATTACTTCACCAAGCTCAACACCGAACTTGCCGGCGGTTCCGGCAAGCACGACGCGTTCATGCTCGGCGCCTACTTCATCTGGCAGTACGGGCCCCCGGGGTGGATCGAGGACCTCAACCCGTGGCTGCAGAACAGCTCGGCCACCAGCGCCGAATACGACTTCGAGGACATCTTCGACGGTCTGCGCACCTCCACCCGTTGGAATTTCGAGAATGGCAGCCCGTTGGGTACCGGCGGACAGTGGGCCATCCCATGGGGTTTCGAGAACAACGTCGTCGCCTACAACAAGCGGATCTTCGACGAGAAGGGCATCACCAAGCTGCCCGACAAGCTCGACGACTTCATCCAGCTCGCGGTGGACCTGACCGACCGCTCGCAGAATCGCTATGGCATCGCCACCCGCGGCTCGAAGTCCTGGGCGACCATCCATCCCGGCTTCATGACGCAGTACACCCGCGAAGGCGCGGTCGACTACACGTTCAACGGCTCCGAGCTGATCGCCGAGATGGACAGCGACAAGGCGATCGCCTTCACCGAGAAGTGGATCGACATGCAGCACCGGGCCGGCCCGACGTCGTGGACCACCTACGACTATCCCAACGCCACCGGCGATCTCGGTGACGGCAAGGCGATGATGGTGTTCGACGCCGACAGCGCCACCTACCCGAAGAACAAGCCAGGCGCCAGCAAGGAAGCGGGCAACCTCGGTTGGTATCCGGGACCCGCCGGACCCGACGGCAACTACAAGACCAACCTGTGGACGTGGAGCTGGGCGATGTCGGCCAATAGTCGAAACAAGTTGCCGGCCTGGTTGTTCATCCAGTGGGCCACCGGCAAGGACTCGATGAACAAGGCCGTCGAGGGTGGCACGTACGCCGATCCGGTCCGAAAGTCGGTGTTCGACACCACGTTCAAGCGGGTCGCCGCCGACCAGTTCGGCTACCTCGAGACCTTCGAGACCGTGATCGGGGAGTCGAAGATTCAATTCACCCCGCAGAAGAAGTTCTTCGACACCACCCAGAACTGGGCGGTGGCGCTCCAGGACATCTACGGCGGTGACGACGCTGCATCGCGCCTGCGCAGCCTCGCCAAGACCAACACCTCCAAGGTCAACCTCTAGGAGCCCTGGCACCCATGACGACGCAAACCCCCAAAGCTCCTCCGACGCAACCCGATCGGCCCGCAGCGTCGCGGGCGCGACAAGACCTTCCCGAGATCCCCAGATGGCGGCGCCGGTTGCGTCCCTACCTGCTGTCGATTCCCGCCCTTGTGATCGTCATCGGGATCCTCTACCCGTTCGTGGTCGGCGCGTACTACGCCTTCCTCAACTACGCGGCGGTCAACCCGGACCCGCACTTCGTGTGGTTCGACAACTTCAAGTCGGTTCTCGGCGACCAGGTGTTCTGGCAGAGCGTCAAGGTCACGGCGATCTTCGCGGTGGCAGCCACCGCGGTCGAGACGGTGCTCGGCGTCGGGCTGGCGCTGTTGCTCAACCGGTCGAGCATCATCGGCAAGATCTTCGAGAAGGTCCTGATCCTGCCGCTGATGATCGCACCGGTGATCGCGGGCGTGATCTGGAAGCTGATGTTCAATCCGCAGTTCGGCATCCTCAACCACGTTCTGGGGCTTGGCAACACCTTCGACTGGCTGTCCAGCACCAACGCGTTGTTCTCGGTGGTCCTCGTCGACCTGTGGATCTTCACCCCGTTCGTGGCGATCCTGGTGCTGGCAGGCATGCGGTCGCTGCCCAAGGAGCCGTTCGAGGCCTCCGAGGTGGACGGCGCCAACTGGTTCTACATGTTCCGCAAGCTCATGCTGCCGATGCTGTGGCCGTACATTCTGGTGGCCGTCATCTTCCGGTTCATGGACAACCTCAAGGTCTTCGACCACATCTACGTGCTCACCGCGGGCGGGCCCGGCGTGGCCACCCGCACCCTGCAGATCGGCGCCTTCGAGGACTCGATCATCAACCTCGACTACTCCAGGGGCAGCACCTACATGTTGCTGCTCTGGATCATCGTGTTCATCACTGCGCGCTATCTGGTCAGCGTGCTCGGCAAGGCGCAGCGTCGTGCTGCGGGAGCGGAGTCCTAAATCATGGCGCTCACCAAGTTCAGGCCGACGCGCAGCGAGCTCCTTCCCGGCCAGAAACGGCTCGGCGTGGGATCGGTGCTCGCCGACGTCGGGTTGATCGGCTGGTTCGTCTTCTCGCTGTTTCCCATCGCGTGGATGGTGATCCTGGCGCTGAAGAACGCCGAGGAGCAGACGTCCACCTACTTCCAGTTCAGTCCGACGTGGTCGAACTTCGCAACGGTGCTGTCCGACAAGGGCACTCAGATGACGAGTGTCGACTTCAAGGCATCGCTGCTGACCAGCCTGCTCAACTGCGGTGGTGCGGTGATCGTGTCTCTGGTCATCGGCATCCCTGCGGCATATGCGGCGGGACGTTGGA
>NZ_JBOGDD010000805.1:0-18955 GCF_050701675.1 Mycobacterium sp.
ACCAAGTACCCGCCGACATCGGTGCGTTGAGCAATCCGTACGCGTCGCTCTGGGATCCCCAGTACAAGAACAAGACCGCGATCATCGACGACTGGCACACCGCGATGGCGTTGGTGCTCCTCAAGCAGGGCATCACCGACGTCAACACGTCGTCGGCCGACGATCTGAAGATGGTTGGCGAGCAGCTCACCGACCTGGTCAAGGCGACGTCGCCGAAGGTCACCATCACGATGTACAGCGATCTGCCCGCCGGGCAGATCGGACTGAGCCAGATGTGGTCCGGCGACATCATCAACGCCCAGTCCTACCTTCCCGAGGGGGTCGGAACCGAGATCCTTCGGTACTGGTTCCCAGCGGATGGCAAGGGGCTGGTGGACAACGACATGTTGGTCACCCTCAAGGGCGGCAAGAACCCGGTGCTCGCCCACCTGTTCCTGAACCACATGCTCGACCCGGCGGTCGCCAAGGAGAACTTCTCCGCGATCGGCTACCAGCCGCCGCAGAACTCGCTGACGGCCGACTCACTGGTGGCCGAGGAGTTCATTCCGGAGAACCTGAGGTCCGCGATCGTCAAGCCGGAGTACTTCGACACCGGCTTCCGGACGCTGGAGCTCGACGCCGCCAACGATGCTGCGTGGCACAACGTCTGGAACGCGTTCAACGCCGGCGGATCCTGACCCCTCGCACAGAAAGGACGGCGGGTGGTGCGGTCGCGCGAACCCAACGCCCGGCTGTGGGCCGCCCTGGCCGCGCCGGGCGTCGCTTGGCTGCTGCTGTTCTTCCTCGCGCCGCTCTACGTCGTGCTGGCGATCGTCTTCGGCAGGGTCGATCCACTCTTCCGCACCGCGGTGCCCGTGTGGAACCCCTTGCAGTGGAACGCCGACCAGTTCACGTACGTGCTCTCCCGGATCGGCCCCGAGGGCATCTACTTTCCTGCCCTGGTGCGCACCGTGCTCTACGTCGGGGCGGCCAGCATCCTGTGCCTGGCCATCGCCTTTCCCGTCGCCTACTACGTATCCCGGCTCGCAGGCAGTCGCAAGGGCTTCCTGATCGCACTTCTGATCGCGCCGTTCTGGATCAGCTACATGATGCGAATGTTGGCCTGGGTCAACCTCCTCCAGAACGACGGCCTCTTCAACCGGCTGCTGAACCTCGGCGGCCTGCTGACCGTCCAGGTCGACTGGTTGACGGGTCAGCCGTTGGTGGTGATCCTCGGCCTGGCCTACGGCTACGTCCCGTACATGATCCTGCCGCTCTACGCGGGCCTCGACCGCCTCTCGCAGCCGATGCTCGAGGCGTCCCGGGATCTCGGCGCGAACCGCGTCTCGTCGTTCCTGAGGGTGACGCTGCCGCTGTGCCGACCGACGATCCTGGCGGCAGTCCTGCTGACCTGCCTTCCCATGCTCGGCGACTACTTCACCAACGACCTGCTGTCCGCCTCACCGAAGACGGCGATGGTCGGCAACCTCATCAACGACAGCGTGCAGGCGCCGGGCCAGACCGGGCAGGCAGGCGCCTTCGTCATGCTGGTACTCGTCGCCACGGTGCTGCCGATGTTCTACTACGTGCGGGTCACGTTGCGCGGTGACGAGGTACGAACATGAGCACGCGAACCATGGACGCTTCCCGGGTCGCAACCCTGCGGCCCTCCGGAATCCGCGGACCCGTCGGCTGGTTCCGCGATCCGTGGCGGCGGCCACGGGTACTGGCCGGGATAACCGTGGCATACCTGGTGTGGTCACTGCTGCCGGTCCTGATCGCCATCATGTTCTCGTTCAACGACGGCCGGTCCCGAACCCACTGGCAGGGCTTCTCGCTCCGGTGGTACTGGGGTGACCCGACGCGGTCGGTCTGGCACGACGCCGCCCTGCACACCGCGCTGCTGCAGACCCTCAAACTCGGGGTGATCGCCACCCTCGTCACCGTGCCACTTGGCGTCCTGTTCGCGATCGGCGTCGACCGGTGGCGGGGTCGGTTGCCGTCCGGCGCGAACGTGCTGATGCTGATCTCGTTCGTCATCCCCGAAGTGCTGCTGGCCGTCGCGCTGTTGTTCGTCGTGACGAACCTGGCACTGCCGATCGGGTTGGGCACCTCCGCGCAGGTGGTCGGACTGGTGACCTATCAGGTGGCCTACCCCGCGGTGTTGGTGCGCGCCAGGCTCGCCACCATCGGTAGCCAATACGAAGAAGCCGCAATGGATCTGGGCGCCTCTGCCACCGGAGCGCTGTGGCGGGTGACGTTTCCGATGCTTATGCCGGCGATCTTCGCCAGCACGGTACTGGTCTTCGCCGACATCATCGACGACTTCGTGCTGGTGCGGTACCTGTCGCTCGGCGCATCGACTGAGCCGGTGTCGGTGAAGATCTACAACACGGCTCGCGCGGCACCGACACCCGCGCTGAACGCGCTCGCCACCCTGCTGCTGCTCGCATCGCTCGCCGCGGTGGTCATCGGGTTCCTGGTGTACCGGCGGATGACGCGGGGTGACGGGACCACCGCGGACCACGGCATCGCTGCCTTCGCCGGCGAGACGTGACGGGTCACCCCTTCCGCGATTTGCGCACCCGCGCCTGTGCTCAGCACGGATTTGCGTGCACAAAACACTCGGAGGTGGACTATCCTGACTGTATGTTCAAACAGCACGACCCGGCACCGGTCCCCGCCGACGATCTAGCCGCGACGCTGGCGCCGTTCGGGCACTCGCGCATGCTGCCGACACAGGCCTACGTCGACCAGGCGGTCTTCGAGTGGGAACAGCGCAACATCTTCTCGGGCTGGACCTGTGTCGGCCATGCGAGCGATCTCGCGGGCGTCGGAATGCAGCGCGCCATCGGCTCCGGCGCGAACGGAATGTTGTTGGTGCACGGCGACGATGACGTCATCCGCGCCTTCGCCAACACGTGCCGCCACCGGGGCCACGAGCTGCTCGCGTGTGGCGCATCGGCGAAGCGCCGAAACATCGTGTGCCCATACCACTCCTGGTCCTACCGCCTGGACGGCGGACTGCGCAATGCACCGGGGTTCCGCGACGTCGACGGTTTCGAACCGGGCGAGTTCGGCCTGACCGAGCTAAGGCTGGTCAACTGGCACGGCTGGCTGTTCGCCGATCCCAGTGGCGAAGACGCCGAGTTCACCAGCCACGTCGCGGGTCTCGAAGAGGTGATCGGCGCCTACCGCCCCGAAGATCTGGTGATCGTCGACCGGCACTCCTACGAACTGGACACCAACTGGAAGGTCATCGCGGAGAACTACCAGGAGTGCTACCACTGTTCGACCATCCATCCCGAGTTGTCCAGGATCAGCCCACCGACCAGCGGTGAGAATCTGGACCTCGAGGGATCGTGGATGGGCGGCTGGATGTCGATGATCGAGAGCGCCGAGACCATGTCGCTGACGGGAAAGAGTGGTGGCGTGGCGATCCAGGGCCTGTCCGAACAGGAGCTGCGCACGGTGATGTACCTGGTCGGCTTCCCCAACCTGCTCGTCAGCCTGCATCCCGACTACGTGATGACCCACGTGATGACACCGCTGGCCGCGGACCGGACGCACGTCGAGTGCGCATGGGCGTTCCCGAAGGACGTTGCCGCGCAACCGGATTTCGATCCGTCCTACGCCGTCGACTTCTGGGATCTGACCAACCGCCAGGACTGGTCGGCATGTGAGTCGGTCCAACGAGGACTCAGCTCGCGGCACGCGCGGCCAGGCCCGATGGCACCCGACGAGGACGGCGTGTACCAGTTCGTCACCCGCGTCGCTCGCGCCTATCAGAGCTGCGAGTCGGACTGACGACCAACCGTAGGACCGCCGAACGGGACACCCGCGCGGCACAGCACGTTGGCGAAGAAGGTGTCCTCACCCGTGCGCACCGCGAACGCGGCAGACAGCACGGCGGACTTGAACGCCTCGTGTTCGACGAGTTCCGGCTCGAGCCCAAGCTGCACGAGGTGCCGATGCACGCCGGGGTTGGCGGGGATGACGTCCGCCGACATCCAGCTGTGCTCTATCACCACCTCGCCAAGCACCGTGGTCGCCACGTCGGCGAAGGGCGCCTGGCCGTAGCGATATCCGAGGTCGATGCACGGGGTGTCCCGCCCCAGCGGCAGGCCCGCGTCACAGATGACGAACGTCTCGGTGTGCCGCAACGCCGCGATGCGACGGGCCAGTTCGGCATGGATGATGCCGTTCCGCTTCACGAACCGACCTCCTCGGCAACGACGCACAGGGCGCCGAAATCTGGATAGGAGTCCTGGGCGCCTTCGGCCCGAACGGCAAGAGAGCCGGCCACGACACCCCAGCGGGCGGCTTGCACCAACGACTCTCCTGCGCCCAGTCGTGCGGCCAGCACGCCGGTGAACGCGTCGCCCGCGCCGGTCGTGTCGACGACGTCTGCCTGCGGCGCGTCGAGCACCGTCGTGTCACCGCCCGCATCGGTGATCACGGCACCCGCGGCGCCGCGGGTGGTGACGACGGCCCTGGCACCCCGGTCCCGCAGGCGCGCGTGGGCAGCGGCGATGCCGTCCTCATCTCCGGCGGAGTCGCCACCCACGACGACTGCGAGCTCCTGCTCGTTGACGACGAGCACGTCGCACAGTGCCAGCAGGTCGTCCGGCAGTTCGGTGGCCGGTGCCGCGTTGAGCACGAAGGTGCCCCGCGTCCGCTCGGCGGCGGATCGCACGACGTCCATCGGAATCTCCAACTGCGACAACACGACTGAAGCCCGCTCGACGCAGCCGGGCAATCCGCCATCCGACCACCGGGCATTGGCACCAGGGATCACGATGATCGTGTTGTCGTTCTCGGCCACGGTGATCCAGGCCGTCCCGGTGGCGTCCGCCGTCAGCACCGCCACGTGCTCGGTCCGCACGCCGCGCTCGGCGAGCCGCCGTCTGGCCGCAGCACCATTCGCGTCATCGCCCGTGCTCGCGACCATCGCGACGGTGGCACCGGCCAGCGCCGCAGCGACCGCCTGATTCGCGCCCTTACCACCCACCGACGAGCTCACCGACCTGCCGAGAATCGTCTCGCCAGGCCTGGGAAAGCAAGGGGCCGTGACGATGTGGTCGACGTTAATCGAGCCGACGACGACGACGGACGGGGGTGCCTCAGGCATCGGCGTCGCCGGCGATGGCACCGGTGATGAGCCCGACGAGCTCGTCGCCGCTGGTTGCCGTCATCTCGCGGTGCGCCGCGGTACGCCCGCGGCGCAGCACCCATGCGCTGTCTGCCACCCGCATGACCTGATCCATGTCATGGCTGACCAGCAGCACGGTGACGCCGCCGGACCGCAGCCTCCCGATGAGCGCTTCCACGGCGGCCGTCTCGCGTACGCCGAGCGCAGCGGTCGGCTCGTCCATGATGACCAGGGTCGTGCCCCAGTTGGCTGCGCGTGCGATCGCAACACTCTGTCGTTGCCCGCCGGACATCCGCCGCACGGTGGCACGGACGTCGGGAACGTTGACGTCGAGGTCGGCGAGGATCGTCTGGCTCGTCGCGATCATCCCCTTCTTGTTCAGCACCCGAAACGGCAACACGCCGCGCGTCAGCTCGCGGTTCAGATAGAGGTTCTGCCAGACCTGGAGGTCTTCGATCAGTCCCAGATCCTGGTAGACGGTCTCGATGCCGAGGTGCCGCGCGTCGTCCGGTGACCCGAGCTTGATGCGCTCGCCGCGGAACAGGATCTCGCCGTCGTCGGGCGGGTGCACCCCGGTCAGACAGCGCACCAGGGTGGACTTGCCTGCCCCGTTGTCGCCCAGCAGCGCGGTGACCTTGCCGGGCGAGATGGTCAGATCCACTCCCTGCAGGGCGCGGACTGCATCGAATGACTTGGTCACTCCGCGTATTTCGACCAGCGGCACCGCGTCGGGTGCGGATTGGGCGCTCGACGTCGGGCCGTTGACGGGCAGATCGGTCACGATGCGCTCATTTCTGGAACCGGGAGATGAAGGCGGCACCGAGAACGACGGCGCCGACGGCCACTGGCTGGTAGTTCTGCGAGATGCCGATGAGCGTGAAGCCGTTGATGAGACTCGTCAGCAACACCGCACCCACCGCCGACCCGAGAACCGACGCCCGACCGCCGAAGAGGCTCGAGCCGCCGAGTACCACCGCCGCGATCGAGGACAGCAGCAGGTCGGTCTGAAGGCTCGGATCCGCACCACCGGTGCGGGCGACCAGCAGGATCCCTGCGACACCACAGGCCAACCCCGAAAGGACGTAGGCCAGCATCCTTGCGCGCGCGACGTTGATGCCCGTGCCTCGGGCGGCTTCGATGTTGCCGCCCGTGGCCAACAGGTGCGTGCCCGTCTTGGTAGCGAACAGAAGGAATGCCGTCAGCAGCGCCGCCACGATCGCCACCAGCCAGAACCACCGCACCGGACCGATCCCGTCGAGTGCAAGCCCCTGGAGGAACGGCGACGACACCGCGACGGTGTTCCCCCCGGTCAACAGCAGGGTGGCCCCACTGACCACCGACAGGCTACCCAGGGTGACGATGAAATCGGTCATGCCCAACCGCGCTACCAGGAGCCCGTTGACCAGACCGACGACCACCCCAGCGACGAGTGCCAGCAGCATCGCCACCGCGAGGTTGGCGCCATGGGTGTACGCGAAGCCGAGAGTGGCTGCGGCCCAAGGCAGATTCGAGCCCACCGACAGATCGATGCCGGCCACTGCGACGACCAGTTGCTGCCCCATCGCCAGCACCATCAGGATCGAGGCGGAGACCAGCAGGTCGGTCAAGTTCGCGACGGTGAGGAAGTGCGGCGTCGCGATGAAGAAGATGACGAAGACGATGACCAGGCCGATCGGCGCGGCGTAACGGGCAGCCGATCCGATCGATGGTCTCTTCCGCCGCGCGGTTTCGGCGGCCGGCGCCTCAGCCGTTGCCGTCATCACTTGATCGGGTTGTCGTACGGCTCGAACGGTTGTGGGAACGCCGCCAATGCCTTGTCCACGTTCGACTTGTCGATGAGGATGATCGGCGCGACGACACGGGCGGGAACGGGCTTCTTGGCCGCCAGGTTCGCGCACGCCTGAACGGCCATCTGACCTTCGGCGTATGGATACTGGCTGATCGTGCCCGACAGGGTTCCGTCCTTGACCGCCTGCAGCGCCGCGGTGATGCCGTCCACGGAGATGATGGAGATCACGCCCGTCTTACCTGCGTTCTTCACCGCTTGGGCGGCCCCAAGGCCCATGGTGTCGTTGGCTGCGAAGATGCCGGTGATGCTCGGATGCGCCCGAAGCAGATCGCCGGTGACGGTGAGCGCCGTGTTCTGGTCGTAGTCGGCGGGCTGTGTCGCGACGATCTGAACCTTGCCCTGCGTGGCCTGGGTGAACCCGTTGAGCCGATTGATGCCGTTCTGTTCGCCGGCAATTCCCTGCAGGACGGCCACGTCGCCGCCGCCACCCATGGCCTTCATCAGTGCCTGTCCTGCTTGTTGGCCCGCCGACAGGTTGTCCGAGCCGATGAACGACGCGTAGGAGACACCAGCGGCCTTCGACGCGTCGGCACTGATCTGGGTGTCCAGGTTCAGGATGGGGATGTTCTTCTTGGCGACCGGCACGAGCGGGGTGATGACGTTGGTGTCGTTGACCGGGACGACCCCGAAGCAGTCGTAGTCCTGAGCGGCGAGCGCCGAGATCTTCGTGTTCTCGCCCGTCGAGTCGGTCTCTGAGCTGCCGGCTTGCACGGTGACGTCCAAGCCCTGTTTCTTGGCCTCCGACATGGCGCCATCTCGAAGCGCCGCCCAGTACGGGTTGGTGAAGTCGCGCGTGACGATGGCGATCCGCGGACCGGCATTCGAGGCGTTGTCGCCGCCGGACCCGCGGTTGCAGCCCGCTGACACCAGCGCCACGCTCGTGCAGAGGAGTGCAGCGAGTGTGGCACGGCCCGTTCTGGCGCCGAGAGGATTCTTCATGGTGTTCCCTTTCTCGTGGACGCCCGCTCTGGGTCGTCTTCGGGTGCAGCGCCGCATGATTCACGACGGACTACGTGACACGCCGGGAAGGAGCTCTGCGCCGGTCGGCCTGCGAGCAGGTCGAGCATTGCGTCGACGGCTCCTGTCGCGAGGGCGTCGATGGGCTGGGCAACGGCCGCAAGTGGCGGGTCGAAGAGGTCGAACCAGGGCGCGTCGTCGAAGCCGATGAGCGAGACGTCATCCGGCACTCGTAGGCCGGCCTCTCGCAATCCCTTGAGCGCACCGATCGCCATCAATCCGTCGGCGGCGAAGATCGCCGTCGGCCGGTGTCGGCGAGAAACCAGTTGGCGCGCCGCCCTTTCCCCGCTGTCCTGCCGGAAGTCGCCCTCCACGACCATGATTCCCCGCCGGGGAACCCCACGCCGGATCAGCGCATCGCAGAAGAGGTCCCTGCGCTCCCGCCCTACCTGGGTCTGGAGTGGTGGCGCGATGATGCCGATTCGCCGATGGTTCAGTGTGGTCAGGAGCTCGGCCACTTCGTCGAGGGCGGCCCTCGGGTCGCTACGGACTACCGGGCACCGAGCGAGGTGCCTGGCGGCGGCGCCTCGACCGGCCACCTCGATGGGACGGTCCAGGAGGACCATTCGAGCGCCTGTCAGACCTGCCCGACGAAGGCCGGGGCTCATGGCCGCGGTGGGCACGACGATCACGCCGTCCACCTGACTCCCGGCCAGCAGGTTGAGCAGGTATTCGTCCTGCCGATCCGGATCCTCGTCGCTGTTGCAGAGGACAAGCGAATACGACAGCTTGGCCGCGGCGCGCTGGATCGCGCCCGCGAGGTCGGCGAAGAAGGGGTTCGCCACGTCGCTGACGACCAGGCCGATGGTGCGGGTGGAAGCGGTTCGCAGAGCCCTGGCCCCGACGTGCGGCAGGTATCCCATCTCGCGCGCCGCGCGCTCCACCCGGGTCCTGGTGGATTCCGAGATTCGAGGACTGCCGGACAATGCCAGCGACACGGTGGCGGCCGAGACACCCGCCCGCTCCGCGACGTCCTTCATGCGTACCGCCACCCCGCTCCTTTGCGAGTTTAATCGATTAACTAGTCGCAGTGTGACACGCGTCTCACACGGAAGTCAAGATCCACCCGCCGACGGGCCAGGGCGCCCCGATCGCGCCGAAACGGCGAGCGCGCACGTCGTGGGAACCCCGACGAGCACGGCGGGTATCAGTTCGTCAGCCGTGTTGCCCGTTCTTACCAGAGCCAGAATCATGCTGCTGCTGTTGATGATTCGGCGCAGCGGTAACCGTTGACGCGTCCGTCTCGACCGAGGTGGCAACGCTGGTCTGCGTCTCGGTCTGAGTTGCCGTCTCGGTGCTGGTCACCGTTGCAGGCGACTCAGTCTCGGTCTCGACGGGGGCGGGGCCGCCGCCAGGCCCGTAACCACCGTGATGCCCCGCCGTCACCGTCGTCGTCGGAGTGGTGCTCGTCGTCGTCGTTGTCGTCGTCGTGGACGCGGGCGCGGTGGTGCCGGTGGAGCTGCAGGCCACCGAAAGTCCACCCATGGCGACCGCCGTGGCGATCCCGGTCACGGCCGCCCAGTGGCGAGATGTCGTCTTCACGAACGCCATTCATACGCAGATCAGCTGTGAAAGCACCGGTCACGACGGTAGGCAATTCCGTACTGGTTGCTGTCAACCCCGCGGGGGTACGCCGTTGGGTCCCTGCGTCGAGTGCGCGTAGGTGCCCACCGCGAACGCCACCGCGGGGCCGGTGATCGACAGCGTGCCACGATCGACGTTGGCGATCGTGTCACCGGGTAGGCGGTAGTTCGGGTCGAACGGCACGCCTGCGCGGCCACCCCACAGTCGCGCCTGCGTTGCCGACTTGCGCTGTGATGCCCCGGTGGTGACTCCACCGATCGGTATGCCTGCGCTCAGGAATGGGCTGTAGTCACTCGCGCGGCCGAGTGGCAAGTCGGCCGGTCGCACACCGGCGAGGTTGAGGTAGCCCGCCAGTGTCCGTTCGACGCCCGCCGAGCCGGGCGGCACGCTGGCAGCGGGGAGGTCCGGGTTCGGCTGGCCGGACTGGTCGCCGTCGTAGGTAAAGAAGCCCGCGTTCGGAGAGCCGAGCATGTCGAAGTTCAGGTAGAGCGCGATGTCGTCGCGGCCGCCGCGGTCGAGACTCGCCACGTACTTGCTCGAACCCTGATTGCCCGCCGCCTCCGACCCCCAGAACGCGAACCGCACGGCGTTGGTGACAGCAGGTGAACTACCAAGCTGCACAGCGGTTTCCAGTACCGCGGCGACACCAGTCCCATTGTCGTTCAGCCCGGGACTGTCAGTCGCCGAATCCAGGTGCGCCCCCGCAACGACGACGTGGTGAGGGTCGCCGGTCTTGGTCTGGGCCAACACGTTCCGCGACTTCACGACGGTGTTCTTGGCATCCAGCGTGAGCCGCACGGGCGACGAGGTACGCCGCAGTTGAGCGTCGGCGTCCCCGTCGATCACGGCGACCGGTGAGGTGAGCTGCTGGTAGTAGCCGGGGGTGAAGAGGCCAGCTGGGCTTCCATTCGAGCCTGGATCGCTCACGACGAGGAGCCCGACCGCGCCCTCGCCGACCGCAGCGTTCTGCTTGGTCACCACGGAGCAGCCCTTGTCGTCGACGACGGAGATGGCGCCTCGAACGGCCGCGGAGCCGTAATCACCGGCGTTGCAACCGGCTGGCCGTTGAGGGCGGAGCGTGAGCGCGCTGAGTCCACCGGGGGCGGTGGTGACGAGCAACGAGGCCTGGTCGACGCGGAAGCTGCGCCCAGCAGCGACTAGCGTCGGCTTTCCCGGCGTGGTCATCACGACCCGTTCGAACTCGGGCGTCTGCACGTCGAAGCCCTTGTCCCGCAACACCCCCGAGATGTAGTCGACGCTCGCGTCGTAGCCGGGCGTACCGTCGGCCCTGCTCTCCTCATTGGCCGTGGCGATGTCGGCGAGCTTCTCCAGATGCCCGTACATGCCGTCGGCGGTCACCTTGCCCGCCAACTCGCGCGCGGGATCCGGGGCCGGTGCCTGCGTGGCCTGCGGCGCAGACGAGCACGCTGCGACCACGAGCAGACAGGCCAGTGGCAGGGCCAGCCTCATGACTTCGCCACGACGTGCCTGGTCCGGTCGTCGCGAACGGGGACGCCATTGCGCCCGCTCTCGTCCTGCGCGTACAGGCCGATCGAGTAGGCGACACCCTTGCCGTGGATGTCGAGCGCCCCATGGTCCAGCTGGTCGTACGTGTCCGTGCTCTTGTGGTAGTTGGGATCGAACGGCGCGTTGGCCTCACCGCCCCAGATCTTCGCCTCGTCGTCGCTCATCTTCTCCTCGGCGCCGGAGAACAGTCCGCCCGACGGGATCCCCGCCTGGGTGAAGGCGTCATAGTCGGAGCGCCCGTCGAAGTCGGTGTCGCGGGGTTGCTTGCCTGCTCCGTCGAGATAGGCGGCCAGCGTGCGTTCGATGCCTGCCGACCCCTCGGGGACGCGGGGCACGCTGTCCGATCGAGGTGCGGACTGGTCGCCGTCGTAGGTGAAGTAGCCCGGGTTGGGTGAGGCCAGCATGTCGAAGTTGAGGTACAGGGCGATGTCCTTGAGTGCCTCTGCGTCGAGCGTTTGGACGTACTTCTTGGAGCCGATCAGCCCCTCCTCCTCGGCGCCCCAGAAGGCGAATCGCACCGCGTTCTTCAGCTGGGGCGAACTACCCAGTTGGACAGCGGTTTCCAGCACCGCCGCCACGCCGGAACCGTTGTCGTTGATACCGGGGCCTTCGGGGACGCTGTCGAGGTGGGCGCCTGCCATCACCACGTTCTGCGATGACCCGGTCTTGGTTTGTGCGACGACGTTGCGGGTGCGGTCGGTCCGGACGCCGGCATGCAGCGCGACGGTGGTGGCGGCGGGCTGGTTCCGCAGCCGGGCGCCGTCGGCCTTGGAGATGCTGACCACCGGGATCTTCACGTCGGTGTCCTCTCCCAGCGTGCCGCCGCCGATCTCGTCGCCCTCGGCGTTGTTGGCGACGACAAGCGCAACCGCGCCCCGTTCAGCCGCCACGGCCTGTTTCACGCCGAACGGGCAGGCCCCGCGGTCGACGAGGACGATGGCGCCCGAGACGTCCATGCCGTCGTAGTCCGTCGCCACACAACCTGGCCTTGGGCCGGTGCGGGCCGGCACCAGGCGCCCGCTGACGCCGTCCGCCGGTGTCCCGATCGTGTAGTTGAGTGGCGCAGCCTTCACCCGCTGACCCCCGACGGTGACGACGGGCTCGTCGGCGAACGGTATCCGCACGTCGAAGTCACCTGTCTGCACGTCGAAACCCTTGTCCCGCAACACCCCGGCGACGTAGTCGACACTGGCGTCGTATCCCGGTGAGCCGAGGGCGCGGTTGCCGCCGTTGGCGTCGGCGATCTCCTGCAGCTTCTTCAGGTGCGCCAGCATCGCGTCGGCGGTGACGCGGCCCTGCAGGGACGTCGCGAATTCCGTGGTGGGAGCGGATCCAGCGCTCGGCGGCGCGGCCGGATCCGACGTACCGGGCCCCCCATCGGATCCGCGGGCGCAGCCGGCTACCAATACGACTGCCGCAAATGCTGCCAGTACCACCCGTGCTCCACGTCGCATCGGCCCAAGGTTAGTCACGCCGCTCGCGGGAACATAAGCACCGGCGTCTTAGTTGACATGTCACGCAATGTGCAGCAGGCTCAAATCAAGTGATAAATCACGCAAAGGAAACGATCATGGGAATCTTGGATGGCAAGAATGCACTCGTCACCGGCGGCACGGCAGGCATCGGGCTGGCGTCGGCACACGCGTTGGCGGACGCAGGCGCGCACGTCTACCTCACCGGCCGCAATCAGCCGACGATCGATGCAGCCGTCGCGGCCATCGGGTCCGCGGCCACCGGAATCCGCAGCGACGTGAGTGATCTGAGCCAACTGCAAGCGATCGCCGACGCAGTGGGGCAACGGGGCGGTGGCCTCGACGCGGTCTTCCTCAACGCGGGCGGCGGAGAATTCGCGACCCTCGAGGACGTTACCGTCGAGCACTTCCTCGACACCTTCAACCGCAACGTTGCGGGCGCGCTCTTCACCGTGCAGAAGGTGTTACCGCTCCTCAACGAGGGCGCCTCGGTCATCCTGTCCGGTTCGACGTCCGCCTCCAAGGGCATCCCCTCGTTCGGCGTCTATGCCGCATCCAAGGCCGCGGTCCGGTCGTTCGGTCGAACGTGGGCTGCCGAGCTCGCACCGCGCGGCATCCGGGTGAACACGCTGGTGCCGGGCCCGGTCGAGACCCCGGGACTACTCGGGCTGGCTCCTGCGGGCGGCGAGAAGGAGCTGCTGGCAGACCTGACCTCCGACGTGACGCTGGGTCGGGTCGGCAGGCCAGAGGAGATCGCCGCCGCGGTGGTGTTCCTGGCCTCGTCGGCGAGCAGCTTCATGACGGGAAGCGAGATGTTCGTCGACGGCGGCGAAGTCCAGACCTAGAAGTCCCCAAGTGCTCACTCGGGGGTCGGCAGGGTGCCCTCGCGCAGGACCGTCTGGTAGACGTCGTCCAGGATGTCGCCGAGCTCGACGACCCTGTCCTCGCTCATCTCGGAGAACACCAGGCGGCGAACCCAGGCCACGTGCTTGGGCGCCGCCGACCGGAGCGCCTTCCAGCCGGCCTCGGTCAGCACGGCGTCGGTCGCCCGGCCGTCGTCGTCGGACCGAACCCGTTCCACGAAGCCCCGGCCTGCCATTCGCTGCAGGTGATGGGACAACCGGCTGCGCTCCCAACCGATCGTCACGGCCAACTGCGACAACCGAAGTCGTCGCCCCGAGGCCGCGGACAAGGCATTCAGCACCGTGTAGTCGGCCAGCGACATGCCGCACTCGGCCTGCAGCTGTCGGTTCATCTCGAACTCCAGCCGGTGGTAGACGCCCATGTAGTTCAGCCAGGTTCGCCCCTGTGACGGCGTCAACCACACCTTGTCGGCCATCGCCCCATCATCGCCAATGGGTGATGATTCACGCAATATTCCGGTTAGGCGTCGCGTCGGTTCACCACGAAGACGGCCGCGACGAACGCCACGGCGGCGACCGCGGCGAAGTAGATCAGCGAACCAACCTCGCCCCAAGGCATCGCGTAGCCGGGGTACAGCCATTGCACGCGGGTGAACACGAATACGTTGACGAACGGTAGGTACGGGCCGACCTCGGAACCGATGTCGGGCAGGTTGGCCAGGACCGGCTCGACGACGAGCGGCCACAACAGCAGTACGGCGACCGCCCCCGCGGTGTGCCGGAGCAGTCCCCCGACGGCGACGCCGAGGACGGCCGCCAACGCGGCGGACAACGCCAGTGCGGCCGACACCCGCCACACGCCGCTCGCTCCCAACGACAGCTGCGCGCCCAGCAGCGGATCGGCCAGCAGGCGGGCCGTGACCGCCGCGGCGACTGACAGCACACCGGCGCACAGCGCCGACAACACCGCGGCGACAACGGCTTTCACGACTAGGACCATCGACCGGTTGGGCGTGGCGGCGAACGTGGTGCGGATCATGCCGGTCCGGTACTCACCCGTCACGGTCATCGCCGACAGGATCATCAGCACCGGCACTGCGAACACGGCAACCCCGATGACCGCCCGCTCGGGGGTCAGGTCCGCAGTGTCGTACGCCATTGAACCCTGCAACGCGGCGACACCGAGCCCCAGCACCGCCGCGGCGAGGCACGACCAGAGCGGCGACCGGATGGTGCACAGCTTGATTCGCTCCGCGTTCAGGCCCGCGATCGCGCTCATCGCCCGGCCGCCCGGTACTCGACGTCGCCGTCGGTCAAACTCAGGTACGCGTCCTCCAGCGACGCCTGCTGGGAACTGAGCTCGTGCAGCGTGATCTCATTGCGGGCGGCCAGGTCACCGACGACCTCGATCGCCACCCCACGCACCGCCAGCGCGGACCCGTCCGGCGCCTGCTCGACCTCGAGGCCCGCACCGGCGAGCAACTCGACCAACGTGTCCAACTGTGGGCTGCGCACGCGCACGGTGCCCGCACCGGATCGGCTGACGAACTCGGTGACGGTCGTCGAGGCGATGAGCCGCCCCTTGCCGATCACCACCAGCCGGTCGGCGGTGTTGGCCATCTCGGCAAGCAGGTGACTGGACACCAGGACCGTCCGACCCTCCGCGGCGAGCGCGCGCATCAGCGTGCGCACCCAGCGGATGCCTTCGGGGTCGAGTCCGTTGACCGGCTCGTCGAACAGCAGTACCGGCGGGTCGCCGAGCAGGGCCGCGGCGATGCCAAGCCGCTGGCCCATGCCAAGGGACAGCGTCCCGGCGCGTCTGTCGGCGACCGAGCCCAGGCCCACCACGTCGAGGACCTCGTCGACCCTGGTGAACGGGATTCGACTGGTGGCGGCCAGCCAACGGAGGTGATCGCGCGCGGAGCGGTCGGGGTGCACCTGCTTGGCGTCGAGCAGCGCACCGACGGTCCGTAGCGGATCGGGCAGCCGGCGGTAGGTCCGCCCGTCGATGGTCGCGGTGCCGGACGTCGGGCGGTCCAAGCCGAGGATCATCCGCATCGTCGTCGTCTTGCCTGCGCCGTTCGGCCCGAGGAATCCGGTGACGACCCCAGCCTCGATCGAACAGGTCAGATCGTCGACCGCACGGGTGCTCCCGAATCCTCGCCCGAAAACCTTTGTCAGTCCTCGTAACTCGATCACTTGACCAATGATCTCAGGTCAACCGGCCCACGATCAGATCGGCCACCGCCCGCATGCCGGTGGCGTTGGGGTGCAGCGGCGCCACCCGGCCCGGCAGCGGCAGGCCGAATTTCGACGTCCATGGGTCCTCCGACCAGGCGTGATGACCGCGACTGGGAGCACCCGCTCGGATCAGCTCACAACCGGTGTCCGTCGCCGCCTCTTCGGTGAGACGCTCCAGCGTGTCGGCGATCCGACGCCCGAGCGCCAGGCGCTCCTCGGTGAACGGCGGAGCGGGGGTGCCCGCCCGCGGCAGCAACGTCAGGTAGTCGACGAACAGCACCCTGGCCCGTGGAGCGCGCTGCTTCACTTCGCGGCCAACGGCCCTCAGCGACTCACCGACCCGATCCAGCTCCTCTTCGCGCGCGTCGACGTCGAGTGCGCCACGGACGACACCGCCGAGGACCGGCACCGACCCCACCCAGCGCGGCAGACCGGCCGCGAAGAGCATCGGAACGTACCCGACGTCATTGCCACCGATCGTGATGGTGACCAGTTCTTCGGAACCGTCGAGGGCGTCGACCTGGGGCGGAGCGCTGCGTTGGCGTTCGAAGAGGACGTTCGCGGTGGTGGCACCCGAGAAGGTGACGTCGACGAGGTCGTAGCCGAAGTGGGCTGCGACGAGGTGGGCGTAGTTGACGGCCGAGCGTCCCGAGCCCGACGGTGCGCCCGGCGCCTTCGGCCTGATTCCCGGCCCGGCCGCCATCGACGAGCCGAGCGCGACGTAGCGACCGCTCACCTGCCCGGGCTCGACGCCTGCGCCCAGAACCGCTTGGGTATCCGCCCGGCTTGGTGGGCCAGCCGGCCCGCCGTGACCGCAGCCGCCATCGCCTTCGCCATCGTTGGCGGGTCGGCGGATCTGGTCACGGCGGTGGCCAACAGCACCGCATCGCAGCCGAGTTCCATCGCCTGGGCGGCGTCACTCGCCGTGCCGATGCCCGCGTCGAGCACGATGGGCACGTTCGCCCGCTCGACGATCATCGCGATGTTGTGCGGATTCGCGATCCCGAGCCCGGTTCCGATCGGCGAACCGAGCGGCATCACCGCCGCGCAGCCGATGTCCTCGAGGCGCCGCGCCAGTACCGGGTCGTCGTTGGTGTAGGCCATCACGACGAATCCGTCGTCGACCAGTTGCTCTGCGGCCCTGACCAATTCGATGCCGTCCGGCAGCAGCGTGCGCTCGTCGGCGATGACCTCGAGCTTGATCCAGTCGGTCTTCAGCGCCTCACGGGCCAACCGAGCGGTGAGCACCGCCTCGGCCGCGCCCCGGCATCCCGCCGTATTGGGCAGCGGGGTGATGCCCAGCCGGTTCAGCAGGTCGAGCACCCCTGGACCGCCATCGGCGTCGACGCGGCGCATCGCGACGGTGGTCAGCTCGGTCCCCGAGGCGACGAGGGCCTCCTCCAACACCGCGAGATTGGCCGCGCCGCCGGTCCCGAGGATCAGCCGCGAGCCGAAGCTGCGGCCCGCGATGGTCAGTTCCGAATCAGCCACCCTGCACCGCCGTCACCACTTCCACCTTCGCACCATCGGAGAGCGCCAGGTGCCACTGCGAGCGGGGAAGCACCGCCCAGTCGACCGCGACCGCGACGCCCTTCTCGGATATGCCCAGCTTCACGAGCAGGTCGGTGACGGTGGTCCGCTCGTCCACGTCGACGGCTTCGTCGTTGATGACCACTCTCATGCCGGCACCCCCACGTTCAGCTCGGCTGCGATGCGCGCAGCGGTCCACGGCGCCAACAGGAAACCCGACCGCCCGTGGCCCGCGGCGACCAGGGTGCGGTCGTCCAGCCTGCCGACGATCGGCAGGTTGTCGGGTGTCATCGGGCGCAGACCCGCCGCACATTCGGCGAGCTCGTACTCACCGAGCGCGGGCATGACCTCACACGCGTCGTCGAGTAGCTCGCGGACGCCCGCCACCGCTGGTGCGGTGTCACGGCCGTGCTCGTACTGCGTCGCCCCGACCACCACACCGTCGGCGCGCGGCACCAGATACACCTGCCGTCCGTGCACGCGGGCCCGGATCACCCTCTGCGGCAGCGGCATGCAGCCACGGCGCCACCGCAACCGCAACACCTCGCCCTTGACGGGCCGAATCGGAAGGCCGGGCCATAGGGTGGGCGCATCGATGCCGTTGGCGATCACGACGGCGTCGGTGTCACCGGCCTGCTCCAGCGTCGCCACCGGCGGGGCCCACCGGACACCGAGGCTCTCGCAGTGAGCCGCGAGCGCGGCCACCAGCGCCCGATTGTCGACGGCGAGCTCGGTCTCGGCCAGGAACCCGTGCCGGATACCCTGAGCGAGCAGCGGTTCGACGTCACGTGCGGCCGTGGTCATCGTCACCGGATGCCCTTGGGCGGCAAGCCATTCCCCGGTAGTGGTCAGATCCGAGGCGTCAGCGCGGTCGACGGCGACCACCAGCGACTCCCGAGCGGTGACGACCTCGGGAGGGAGACCGTCCAGAAAGCCCGTGTGCCACATGTGCAATGAGGCCAGGCCGATCTGGAGCAGGTGCTCCTCCCCCGGCCAGCCCTCGCTATGCGGAGCCAGCATTCCGCCTGCCACCCAGGAGGCGCCGTGGGCGTCGGTGCGGTGCACGCGTACCGACCAGCCGTCCAGCGCAGCCCGGCGCGCCACCGACAATCCGATGACGCCACCGCCGATGACGGCCAACGACCGCCCGGTGTGATCCCCGGCCTCGTTGATGAGCAATTCCGTTCCTTCCTACGCCGGCATGACCCGGATCAGGTGTGACGGTAAGGGTGGCTCGCACCCATTCTCAGTCCCCGGTCCCGGGACTCCCGTGTCGCGTGTTCGACGATACTCGCCGGTCGCTAGTGTTCGCGGCGTGCCTGCACCATCGTCATCCGGTTCGTCATCAGGTTCCGAAGACCCGCGGCAGCGGTTGGCGGCCGCCCGGCTGTATCTGTGTACCGACGCCAGGCGCGACCGCGGCGATCTGGCCGAGTTCGCCGATGCCGCGCTGACGGGCGGAGTCGACGTCATTCAGCTGCGCGACAAGGGCTCGGCAGGTGAAGCGCGTTTCGGTGCGCTGGAGGCCCGCCAGGAGCTCGCCGCACTCGAAGTGCTCGCCGATGCGGCGCGCAGACACGGCGCCCTGTTCGCCGTCAACGATCGGGCCGACATCGCCCGCGCCGCCGGTGCAGACGTGTTGCACCTCGGCCAGGATGATCTACCGCTGCCCGCGGCCCGCTCGATCATCGGGCTCGGCCCGCTCATCGGGCGATCCACGCACGACGCCGCGCAGGTATCT
>NZ_JBOGDD010000806.1:0-12729 GCF_050701675.1 Mycobacterium sp.
GTCGCGACGCGGGCCGCCGTCGTCCACCCATCCTGAGCGAGGCCGAGTTCCTGGCCAGGCGCGAGGCCGTCGAGCGGATGATGGTGATCCGCGACAAGGTCCGCACCGAACCGCCGCACGAGGGCGCCCGCTACACGCAGATCGCGGTGCTCGAGGACGGCGTCGTCGTCGAGCACTTCGTGACCAGCGCCGCGTCCGCGTCGCTCGTCGGAAACGTCTACCTCGGCATCGTGCAGAACGTCCTGCCGTCGATGGAGGCGGCGTTCGTCGACATCGGCCGCGGGCGCAACGGCGTGCTGTACGCCGGTGAGGTGAACTGGGAGGCCGCTGGTCTCGGCGGCGCCAACCGCAAGATCGAGCAGGCTCTCAAGCCCGGTGACTACGTCATCGTGCAGGTCAGCAAGGACCCGGTCGGTCACAAGGGCGCACGCCTGACCACTCAGGTGTCCCTGGCGGGGCGGTACCTGGTCTACGTTCCCGGCGCATCCTCGACCGGGATCAGCCGCAAGCTTCCCGACACCGAGCGGCAGCGGTTGAAGGAGATCCTGCGGGAGGTCGTTCCGGCCGACGCCGGCGTCATCATCCGCACCGCCTCGGAGGGCGTCAAGGAAGACGACATCCGCACCGACGTCAATCGGTTGCAGGAGCGGTGGACCGAGATCGAGGCCAAGGGCGCCGAGATCACCGCCAAGGCCGCAGGCGCCGCGATGGCGTTGTACGAAGAGCCCGACGTCCTGGTCAAGGTGATCCGCGATCTGTTCAACGAGGACTTCAACGGTCTGATCGTCTCCGGTGACGAAGCCTGGAACACCATCAGCGAGTACGTGACATCGGTTGCGCCAGAGCTACTTCCGCGGATGAGCAAGTACGAGCCCGCCGCCTCGAACGGTCCAGACGTCTTCGCCGTGCACCGCATCGACGAACAGCTGACCAAGGCGATGGACCGCAAGGTGTGGCTGCCGTCCGGCGGCACGCTGGTGATCGACCGGACGGAGGCGATGACCGTCGTCGACGTCAACACCGGCAAGTTCACCGGTTCGGGCGGAAACCTCGAGCAGACCGTCACGCGCAACAACCTCGAGGCCGCCGAGGAGACCGTCCGTCAACTGCGTTTGCGCGACATCGGCGGGATCATCGTCATCGACTTCATCGACATGGTGTTGGAGTCGAACCGCGACCTGGTGCTTCGTCGTCTCACCGAGGCGCTGTCCAGGGACCGCACCCGCCATCAGGTGTCCGAGGTGACGTCGCTCGGGCTGGTGCAGCTGACCCGCAAGAAGCTGGGCACCGGGCTCATCGAGGCCTTCTCCACGACGTGTCCGCACTGCGCCGGTCGCGGCATATTGCTGCATTCCGACCCCATCGACTCGGCATCTTCGGCCGCCGGCCGAAAGAGCGAGCCGGGTACCGGGCGGCGCAGCAAGCGCGGCAAGAAGGGTGGTCGCACCGAAGACGAGGTGCAGGTTGCCAAGGTGCCCGTGCACGCGTCCGGTGAGCACCCGATGTTCAGAGCAATGGCGGCCGCCACCGGACGCGAAGACGGCGAGGAAGGCGACGACGACGCGACGGTGCTCGAGGCCGCCGAAGACGCCGGAGAGACCGTCGGCGACGGATCCGAGGACGCGGCAGTCCTGACCCGTCCCGTCGAGGAGATCCTCGACGACGAGGACGACGACTCTGACGACGAGGACGACGAGGACGACGACGACATCGAGGACATCGACGACGATGACGATGACGATGACGACGACTCGGACGATGACGATGACGACGATGATGAGGATGACGACTCAGAGGACGATGAGGACGACTCCGACGATGATGAGGACGACGAGCCGCTCGTCGCTGCGGGGCGTCCCCGGCGCCGACGCGCGGCCGCACGTCCTGCTGGTCCGCCGGTCTCGTGACGGCGACCCGCCCCAGGGGGAGGCAGTTTGACCCTTTACCCGCTGGTCACGTAACCTTGCACAGTTGTCTGCAGGCCCCGTAGCAACTGGGCCCGCGACACGCGGGGATCGAACCCCGCACCCAAGACCCGCGTTCGCAGCCTTCGGGTGGCGCGCGCCCGTAAGCGAAGTAGAGGAAGACGGAGAACGATGGCGACATACGCAATCGTCAAGACCGGCGGCAAGCAGTACAAGGTCGCGGTCGGAGACATAGTCAAGGTCGAGAAGCTGGAGCTCGAGGCCGGCGCTTCCGTCTCGCTGCCCGTGGCGCTGGTCGTCGACGGTGCGACGGTCACCACCGCCGCCAAGGACCTGGAGAAGGTCGCGGTGACGGCTGAGGTTCTCGAGCACACCAAGGGCCCGAAGATCCGCATCCACAAGTTCAAGAACAAGACCGGTTATCACAAGCGCCAGGGCCACCGTCAGAAGCTGACGGTCGTCAAGGTCACGGGCATCAAGTAAGTAAGGGAGCGAACTCATGGCACACAAGAAGGGCGCTTCCAGCTCTCGCAACGGTCGCGACTCCAACTCTCAGCGCCTCGGCGTGAAGCGGTTCGGCGGTCAGGTCGTCAAGGCCGGCGAGATCATCGTCCGCCAGCGCGGCACCCACTTCCACCCCGGCGTCAACGTCGGCCGTGGTGGCGACGACACGCTGTTCGCCACCGCTCCCGGCGCCGTGCTCTTCGGCGTCAAGCGTGGGCGCAAGACGGTCAACATCGTCCGCACCGTACGCACCGAGTCCTAGAAGTTCGAGGACAGCTCCCGCGAATGTGAAGCAGCCGCGAGTTCTCGACTCGATCTGCACAGCTTCACATTCGACGGAGAGGAAGTCCGATGGCTCGATTCGTCGATCGCGTGATAATCCACGCGCGCGCAGGCAGCGGCGGTAGAGGTTGCGCTTCGGTGCACCGCGAGAAGTTCAAGCCGCTCGGCGGCCCCGACGGAGGCAATGGCGGCCGCGGCGGCAGCATCGTCCTCGTCGTCGATCCGCAGGTGCACACGCTGCTCGACTTCCACTTCCATCCGCACGTCGACGCACCCTCCGGCAAGCAGGGCATGGGCAACAACCGTGACGGCGCGTTCGGTGACGACCTCGAGCTGAGAGTGCCCGACGGCACGGTCGTGCTCGATGAGAACGGCCGCCTACTCGCCGATCTGACCGGTGAGGGAACCCGGTTCGAAGCCGCCGCAGGGGGACGCGGTGGGCTCGGGAACGCCTCGCTCGCGTCGCGGGCACGCAAGGCGCCGGGTTTCGCCCTGCTCGGTGAGCCGGGCCAGGCGCGTGACCTCACCCTGGAGCTCAAGACCGTCGCCGACGTCGGCCTCGTCGGCTTCCCGTCGGCGGGCAAGTCCTCGCTGGTGTCGGTGATCTCGAAGGCCAAGCCCAAGATCGCCGACTATCCGTTCACCACGCTGGTGCCCAACCTCGGTGTGGTCGCGGCGGGGGAGCACACCTTCACCGTCGCTGACGTGCCTGGTCTGATTCCCGGCGCCTCGCAGGGCCGCGGACTCGGCCTCGACTTCCTGCGCCACATCGAGCGTTGCGCGGTCCTCGTGCACGTGATCGATTGCGCGACGATGGATCCCGGGCGCGACCCGATCTCCGACATCGATGCGCTGGAGGCCGAACTGGCTGCCTACACTCCGACGCTGCAGGGGGATTCGTCGCTCGGTGACCTCGCCGACCGGCCGCGCGCGGTGGTGCTCAACAAGATCGACGTGCCCGACGCGCGCGAACTCGCCGACTTCGTCCGCGATGAGGTGGCGACCAAGTACGGCTGGCCCGTCTACGAGGTGTCCACCGTCAGCCGGGATGGCCTGCGGCCCCTGACGTTCGCGCTGTGGGACATGGTGGCCGCGTACCGCGCAGCGCAACCCGTGGTCGCGCCGCGCCGCCCGGTGATCCGGCCGATCCCGGTCGACAAGAGCGGATTCACCGTGACGTCCGACGGCGAGGGCGGTTTCGTGGTGCGCGGCGATCGTCCGGAACGGTGGATCGGTCAGACCGACTTCACCAACGACGAGGCCGTCGGCTATCTGGGCGACCGGCTGGCGCGGCTCGGCGTCGAGGACGAACTGCTGAAGCAGGGTGCCAAGCGCGGTTGCGCGGTGACCATCGGCGACATGACCTTCGACTGGGAGCCGCAGACGCCCGCAGGCATCGACGTCACGATGTCGGGGCGTGGCACGGACCTGCGCCTCGAACAGGACGATCGGGTTCGCGCCGACGAGCGCAAGATCGCCCGCAAGCAGCGACGGGAAAGTCGCGCACACCCCGCCACCACCGATGAGTAGTCGTGACTAGCCCGCACCGCGACGCGATCCGAACCGCCCGCAGCGTCGTCGTCAAGATCGGAACCACCGCGCTGACAACGCCGAAGGGTGTGTTCGACGCGAGCAGGCTCGCCTCCTTGGCCGAAGCCATCGAGGCGCGGATGAAGGCGGGCTCCGACGTCGTGATCGTGTCCTCGGGTGCGATCGCCGCGGGGATCGAGCCGCTCGGTCTGTCCAGGCGACCGGCTGACCTCGCCACCAAACAGGCTGCGGCCAGCGTCGGTCAGGTGGCGCTGGTGAATGCCTGGAGCGCTGCGTTTCAGCGGTACGACCGCACCGTCGGCCAGGTGCTGCTCACCGCCCACGACATTTCGATGCGGGTGCAGCACACCAACGCTCAGCGCACGCTGGACCGGCTGCGCGCACTGCACGCCGTGGCGATCGTCAACGAAAACGACACCGTCGCCACCAACGAGATCCGGTTCGGTGACAACGACCGCCTTTCGGCGTTGGTCGCGCACCTCGTCGGAGCGGACGCACTGGTGCTGCTCTCCGACATCGACGGGCTCTACGACGGTGACCCGCGCAAGGCATCCGAGGCCAGGCCGGCGCGGTTCATCACCGAGGTGGCGGCGCCCGATGACCTCGACGGCGTCATCGCGGGGACCGGCAGCAAGCTCGGCACCGGGGGCATGGCGTCCAAACTGTCGTCGGCGTTGCTGGCGGCCGATGCGGGCGTGCCGGTGCTGCTGGCCGGGGCCGCGAACGCGGCCGAGGCACTCGCCGACGCCTCGGTGGGGACCGTGTTCGCGCCGCGGTCCGAACGCATGTCCTCGCGGCGGTTCTGGGTGCGTTATGCCGCGGAATCGATGGGCGCGTTGATGCTTGATGACGGCGCCGTCCGCGCCGTGGTCGAGCGCCGCCGTTCGCTGCTGCCCGCGGGTATCACCGAGGTGTCAGGTCGCTTCCACGGCGGCGACGTGGTCGAGCTGCGCGGTCTGGACGGAACGGTGGTGGGGCGCGGCGTAGTTGCTTACGACGCAACGGAATTGGCGACGATGGTCGGTCATTCGACATCGGATCTACCCGCGGAGATGCGCCGCCCCGCCGTGCATGCCGATGACCTCGTCGCCGTCTGACTTCTAGTCGGCCTGGTACCACAGCGCGCCGACCACTCGTGGGGTGAGCTCGCCGGCGGCGCCGGCGATCACCGCTTCCGAAGGATGGCTTCGTGCGTAATCGGCGATCGCAGTCACACAACGGTCGCGGTCATGCGGAAGGCCCGACAGGTCGCAGCGTAGCGCGGTCATCCCGGCGGCCACCGGATGCGCGTGAGCGTCGATGAAACCTGGTCCCACACCCTATCCTCCACTGCTACAAGCACACTCGTTGATGGCCTCCATGATTCATCGGGATACCGCATCTGCATAGTTCCGATGTAACGCATCTGGAAACCGATGTGTGAGTGCGGTCTGGGGGAGGAGCCGCTCCGAGAGGCCTTACTGTCGGTCGGAGTCTTCGACGATGGGGTCGGCGAGCAGCCAGCGTTCGCTGCGGCGTGGGTGGATGAAGCCGAAGTAGTAGACAATCCCGACGACGATGGCGGCGACCGCGACGATCACCTGGCTCAGAGCGGTGGTGAGAAGCTGGTAGGTCACGTACGCCATCAGGCCGATCACCACGATCGGCGGAAGCGGCCACAGTGGCATCCGGTAGCCGGTGCTGGTTCGGGCTCCCGGGCGGCGCAGTCGCAAAGCAGCCGCGGCGACTGCCAGGTAGATCGCGACGACACTGGCACCCGTTGCGGTGATGAGCCAGTCGATCGGAATGAAGCTCGCTGCCAGAACTGCACAGGCACCCACCACCAGCGTCGCCGCAACCGGGGTGTGCAGCCGCGGGTGCACGGTGGACAGGACCCTGTCGATCGGCTCGGGCCACGACCTGTCCCTCGCCGAGGCGAACAGCTGACGCGCCACCTGCAGGATGATGGCGATGACCGCGTTGATGATGGCGATGGCAATCCCCACACTAACGGCCGTGTTCAGCGCCGATCCGCCGCGGGCGAGCAGGAAGTAGTTCATGGGCGCTTCGCTGCTGAGCAGTTCTGTCATCGAGGGTGCACCCATGACGACGGCGGCCAGCGGGATGATCTCCACGGCGACTGTCACGAAAAGGCAGACGATGATGACGCGTCCGATGTTCTTAGCCGCGTTCTTGGTCTCCTCGACGTAGTACACTGCCGCGCCGTATCCGTTGTAGGCGAACAGCGCTACGGGTACCAACGCGATGACACCGCCTATTCCGGTGTTGACCAAACCGCTACCGTCGAAGGCCTGCGCATGCAGGAATTCAGCCGGTCCCCGCTCGGTATGGGCGAATCCGAGAACCGCCACGACGGCGACCGCCGCGATCTCCACCGCAAGGAAGATTCCGGTCACCCAGGCGTTGGTGCGAATGTTCAGCAGCGCGACGAATGTCGTCACCGCGATGACCGCGACCCCGATCCATTTGCCGCCCAACCCCTCCCAGGCGACGCCCAGGTACTCGCCAGTGCCGAGCGCGATCACCGCGATGATCAGCACGGCGCTCACCAGCGTGAGCACGAAGATGGCGAATCCGAACGGCTTCCCTAAAAGCCTTGCTGCCCAGGTATATTCGCCCCCGGTGATCGGGTACGTCGCCGAGAGTTCGGCGTAGCACAATGCGACGAAGAAAGCCGCGACCGCGCCGACGAGCATCGTCAGCACCGACGCGCCGCCGACACCGATCAGCACCGTGGGCACGATGATGAACACGCTCGAGGCGGGGGTGACCGCGGAGAGTGTGATGAGGATGTTCTCCTTCATCGTCAGGGTTCGGTCCAGCTGCTGCTGATAGGCGACGCGTCCGGCGGGCGTCGGCCCGGGAACGCCGGGCGCGAGCGGGGTGTGGTCATCAGTCATGGTGAACCTTTCTTTGATTAACAATCAAAGATAGACACATAGCAGCTTGTCAAGGCTATGATTCAAACTCGAAGTCATTTGACTGAAGATTGGTTTATGGGATGGCGCGACGGAAAGATCAAGACGCCGCACGGGAGGCGATCATCGCCGCGACCTTGCTGGCGATCCGCGACAGGGGTATGGATGGACTGCGCATCCGCGACGTTGCCGACATTGCAGGAGTGTCGTCAGGGACGGTGCACTACTACTTCACTGACTTCGTCGGGCTGTTGAGCGAGGTATACCAACGCGCCAGTGAGCGGTTCTTTCGCGACCGCATGCTGGTGGTGACCGAACTCGCCGATGCCCGGATGAAGTTGTCGGCCATGATCGGCACCGGCATTCCGTGGTCGAGCGACGACGCGCTGGTGACTGCCCTCTACAGACTCGATTCGTATCTGGCGTTCCGTGACAACCATTCCGCGCTGGTCACCGGCCTGTACGACAAACAGGTGGCCCTCTATTTGGGAATCCTGGAAACAGGCCAAGCGCAAGGCTATTTCGAGCTTCGGGCCAGACCGCTGGACATCGCCCAGAACCTGGTCGCCCTCGAAGATGCCTATGGCCTGCACATCATCACCGACAACCGGACCCTGCCCCCGCGGCGCGCGGCGGACCTGATCCACAACTTCGCCACCATCGCCACCGGATGCCAAGACATTCCGACGTCCACCTCCGCTGACCTCGCCGGCGTTTCCCGGCAGCCTGCCAACCCGACAAGAAAGAACCGCAAGTGACCATCAATTCCCCCCGCGCCCGCGACCTCGGCATCGAACTGCGCGGTCTCCCGGGTCCCCTCAACGCCATCACCGACGTCGGTGGGGTGGAGGTGGGGTATGCGACGCTCATCAGCGGTGACGGTGAGCTCGCGGTGGGCGACGGGCCCGTCCGCACCGGAGTGACGGCGATCTTGCCGCGGGGCCGGGATGGTGTTGGAAGACCTTGTGCTGCTGCTCGTTTCAGTCTCAACGGCAACGGTGAAATGACCGGTTCGGCCTGGATCGACGAAGTCGGCGAGCTGTCCCTGCCCATCACTATCTCCAACACTCATGCCATCGGCGCCTGCCACACTGGGGTGATCGAGTGGATGAATGCCACACATCCCCGACAGGCCCGCCAATGGCTGCTGCCGGTGTGTGCCGAGACCTGGGACGGCTACCTCAACGACATCAACGGCGGCCACGTCACGCCTGCGGTGGCGCGGCAGGCACTTGACGCAGCCCACAGTGGTGCTCTCGAAGAGGGATCCGTAGGCGGCGGCACGGGAATGAATTGCTATGGCTTCAAAGGGGGTAACGGCACCGCATCCCGACTCGTGCCCTTCGGCGACACAACGTTCACCGTGGGGGTGTTCCTGCAGGCGAACTTCGGTTCGCGGGGTGAACTGACCATTACCGGCACACCCGTAGGGCAACTGGCCGACGTCGAGAACCCCATGGAGAACACCGGTTGGATGGAGCAGGATCTGCACGCCCCTGGCGGTGCTGGATCGGTCATCGTCGTGGTGGCGACCGACGCTCCGCTGAGCCCCGCGCAATGCAGGGGCCTGGCGCGGCGGGTCCCGCTCGGTCTGGCCCGGACCGGTACCACGGGCAGCCTCTTCAGCGGCGATCTCTTCCTCGCGTTCTCCACTGCCAATGAAGGTCCGTCAGGCACCGGCTTCCCTACCGGTGAACCCTCGAGCGACGAGATTCACACGACGCGGTGCCTACCCTGGAACCGCATCGACGCGTTCTACGCGGCAACCGTCTACGCCGTCGAGGAGGCAGTCCTCAACGCCCTGTTGGTGAACGAGACGATGACCGGACGCGATTCGCACCGGTCTCCTGCGTTGCCGCACGATGTAGTCCGAACGCTGCTAGGCATCGGCGAGAACGAACTAGTGCAGCGACGAGAACTCGACCAGGAATCGACGGCGCGGCAGTAGTCTCGGCCGCAGCCGACCGTACGACTAGGGCGCTTCGAGATACAAAGCGCCCCAGACGATCTGGGTCAGCGTGGCCGCCAATTCGGCGTCATACGACGCAGGTCTGCCCGGCAGATTCTGCTGACAGGTTCGCTCGGCCATCCAGGTGAGTGTGCTGGCCGCCGTCTCCGCGGACAGCTCTTGGCGGATGAGGCCATCACCCTGGCCCTCTTCTATGACGGCAGTGAGCCGCGCCGCGATGGTGGTGAGGATGTCCCGGTAGGTGGCGCCGACCTGCGGGTCGTAGGCGGCCATCTCGTTGAGCGCGACCAGCAGGGGCTGGTGACGCCGGTAGCTGGCGACCAGGCCGGTCATGGCGGCCAGCACGTCGGCGGGATCACGGCGCCGGGAAACACCCCACCAGCGCTCGGCGGCACTGGCGAGGTCGTCGAACACCTGGCCGGCCAGGCGGCGCAGCAGATTGCCCTTGTCTTCGAAGTAGATGTAGAAGCTCGCCCGGGAGATGCCAGCCTCGGTCGCCAGCCGGTCGACGCTGAGCTCGGTGAAGCTGGCTCCGCCGGCCATGAGTCGCTCGGTGGCGTCGAGCAGTTGGCGTTCGATCTGCTCGCGGCGCTCCTGGCGCTTGGCCTGCGGCTTCCTGGTCACCGACGGCATGGAAGACAGCGTAGCCACAGCATGCCCACCTTGACTAGACGCACTGTCTAGACTTATCGTCCACGGTATGACTGTGTCGCCGCTCACACCGGATCCCACGCGTGCCTACGATCCGATCGATCTGTCGTCGCGAGCGTTCTGGTCCATCGGTGCAGCGACGCGTGAGAAGGACTTCGCCGTGCTGCGCGCCAAGCGGCCGGTCAGCTGGCACCCGCCGGTCGAGGATGCGTTGATGCACGACCCGAAGGACCCCGGCTACTGGGCGGTGACCCGGCACGCCGACATCGTCACCGTCAGCCGCGACAGCGAGACGTTCCTCTCCGGCAAGGGTGTCCTGTTCGAGAACGTGCCGGAGGAACTGCTCGAGGCGTCGCAGTCCTTCCTGGCGATGGATCCGCCGCGGCACACCATGATTCGCAAGGTGGTGCACGCCGCGTTCACCCCGCGCCAGGTCCGCCGCATCGAGGACTCGATCAAGGCGAACGCGAAGGACATCGTCACCGAACTGCATGACGCCGGCAGCGGTTCGGACTTCGTCGAGCACTGCGCCAAGGAGCTGCCGATCCGCACGCTGTCGGACATGGTCGGCATTCCCGAGTCGGAGCGGGCACAGGTGGCGGAGGCGGCGGATGCCATGGTGTCACTGGGTGATCCGGTGTACCTCGCCGGCCGCAACCCGCTGGAGGTCTTGGTGATGAGCCAGATGTACCTGCATCAGGTGGCGGGTGCGCTGGCTGCAGACCGCCGGGAGAATCCTGGCGACGATCTGATCAGCAGCCTCGTCCACGCCGAGGTGGACGGCGACCGGCTCACCGACGCCGAGGTTGCCGCCTTCTTCGTGCTGCTCGCCGTGGCGGGTAACGACACCACCCGACAGACCGCGAGCCACGCCATGAAGGCGCTGACGGACTTCGGCGATCAGCGGACGTGGCTCGCGGCCGACTTCGACGGCCGGATCGGCAGTGCCGTCGAGGAATTCGTTCGTTGGGCCACGCCGGTGATGACGTTCCGCCGCACCGCCGCGACGGACTGTCGCCTCGGCGACCAGGACATCGCCGCGGGTGAGAAGGTCGTGATGTTCTACTCGTCGGGCAACTTCGACACTGAGGCATTCGACCAGCCGGGCCGGCTCGACCTCGGTCGCAAGCCCAACCCGCACCTCGGCTTCGGCGGTGGCGGGCGGCACTTCTGCTTGGGCGCGCACGTCGCCCGCGCCCAGTTGCGGGCGATCTTCGGCGAGTTGCTCACTCAGCTGCCGGGCATCGAGGCGGGCGAGCCGACATTCCTAGCGGGCAACTTCATCCACGGCATCCGCTCGATGCCCGTCACCTTCTAAAGGTTTCGGCGCGCTCGGTTGCGAGGTACGCGACTTAGCGCGCCGAGATCGCGGAGAGTTCGGCGGCGAGCAGGACCAACAGCTCCGAGCAGCCCGCGTCGAGTTTCACGGTGGCAAGGGCGTCCCCGCGGGTGGGGCCACGGTTGATGATCGCGACGGGCTGCCCGGCGGCCGCTGCGCGCCTGACGAACCGCAACCCCGAGAACACCGTCAGTGACGAACCCGCGACGAGCAGCGCGTCGGAGTCGTCGACGAGCGAATAAGCCTGCGCCACTCTGTCCTTGGGAACGTTCTCGCCGAAGTACACGATGTCGGGCTTCAACATGCCGCCACAGCGGGGACAGTCCACGTAGCGAAACGACGACGTGTCCTCCACCGTCGCGTCGGCATCGGGTGCCACGGCGATGCCGCCGACCGCTTCGGCGCGTTCGACGAATCCCGGGTTGAGTTCCTCCAGTTGGTCCGCCAGCTCCGCGCGCGTCAACGTGGACCCGCACGCCAGACACACCACCTGGGCGTACGTGCCATGCAGATTCACCACCGCCTGGCTGCCGGCCTTGGTGTGCAGCAGGTCGACGTTCTGGGTGATGACGCCCGTGACGATGCCGACCCGCTCCAACTCGGCGAGTGCGCGATGCCCGGCATTGGGCAGCGTCTCGTGCATGTGCCGCCAGCCGACGTGGTTGCGTGCCCAGTACCGCTGGCGGAACACCGGGTCTGACGTGAACTGCCGGATGGTCATCGGGTTGCTCGGCGGGGAGTCGGGTCCGCGGTAGTCCGGGATGCCCGAGTCGGTCGACAACCCGGCTCCGGTGAGAACTGCGACGCGCCGACCATCCAGCAGCCTGACGAGCTCGGGGACGTCCACGCCTCCGAGAGTAGGCGAGTTGGTATCGGCGAGCAGGTGTCGACCGCCGGAACTCGCGTTATCGTCCCTGGATGGACGTCACCGTGCGGAAGCTCCGTTACTTTGCGGTGGTCGCCGAAGAGCGGCACTTCACCCGCGCCGCGGCCCGTCTCTTCGTCGCGCAGCAGTCACTGTCGCGTCAGATCCGCGACCTGGAAGAGGAGGTCGGTGCCCTGCTCTTCTACCGGACCACCCGGTCGGTGGAGCTGACGCCGGCAGGAGTGGCCTTCCTCGCCGGTGTGCAGTCGGCACTGGCCAGCCTCGACGCGGGCATCGAGGCAGCGCGCAGACACGATGCGGGCATGGTCGGGCACCTACGGATCGGGTTCGGGCTGGGGGCGGCGCTGGAGTTGACGCCGTTCATCGTCGAGGAGTTCGCGCGGCAGTTTCCCCACGTCGAAATCGAGATGCGCGAGTTCGGGCTGCCGGACCAGAGCGCCGGGTTGTCCGAGCACTGGGCCGACGTCGCGATCATCCGGCCGCCGCTGGCCGATCCCTGCATCGTCGCGCACACGCTCTTCACCGAGCCACGGGTGCTGACGGTGTCGGTGCGCCACGCCCTGGCCCGGCGCGAGACCGTCTCGGTGGCGGACATCCTCGACGTGCCGCTTGCGGTGGGCCGCTCCACCGATGAGGAGTACCGGCGCTTTTGGAGCCTGCAGGACTTCCGCACCGGAATGGTCGAGCCGCTGCTGACGCCGACC
>NZ_JBOGDD010000807.1:0-6566 GCF_050701675.1 Mycobacterium sp.
CCTATGAACACCCCCATTGCCACCGAAACCGGTCTGATCGCCATCCTGCGAGGGATCACCCCCACCGACGTCGTCGCCGTCGGCACGGTACTGGCCGAAGAGGGTTTCACGGCGATCGAAGTGCCGATGAACTCCCCCAACCCATTACGTTCGATCGAACTTCTGGCCACGGCAGTCGGATCCAGGTGTGTCATCGGCGCGGGCACCGTGCTGTCGGTCGAGGACCTCGTCAGGACCGAGTCCGCAGGCGCCAAGATCATCGTCGCGCCCAACACGGATCCGGAAGTCATCGCGGCGGCGGTGTCCAGAGGGTTGCGTCCCTACCCCGGTGTCGCCACGCCGACCGAGGCATTCACCGCCCTGAGAGCGGGTGCTCGCAATCTCAAGTTGTTTCCGTCCGAAGCCCTCGGAATCACTGGGATGAAGGCCATTCAGGCCGTCCTGCCAGCGGGTACGGAATTGATCCCGGTCGGAGGGATCGACCACTCCAACCTGGCGGCGTGGGCGGACGCCGGTGCGGGCGGAGCCGGAATCGGCAGCTGCCTCTACCGCCCAGGCGACGATCCCGACACGGTCCGCGTCCGGGCTCGCGGGTTCGCCGAGATCTGGGCCCATTCGCGGTCGCTCGACTCCTGACAGCTTCGCAGCAACTGAAACACGAAGGAAGTAACGCCATGAAGATTGCGTCCGTCACTACCTATGCCGTACCCCCACGGTGGCTGTTCCTCAAGATCGAGACCGACGACGGCTTGGTGGGATGGGGCGAACCCGTACTGGAAGGTCGTGCCGCCACGGTTGCGGCGGCAGTCGAGGAACTCTCCGACTACCTCATCGGACAAGATCCCACGCAGATCGAGGATCTTTGGAACGTTCTCTACCGCGCCGGCTTCTACCGCGGTGGCGGCATCCACATGAGCGCCTTGGCCGGCATCGACCAGGCACTCTGGGACATCAAGGGCAAGGCGGTCGGCCTGCCCGCCCATGAACTGCTCGGCGGCAGGGTCCGTGACCGCATCAAGGTGTACTCCTGGGTGGGCGGCGACCGGCCGGCTGACACCGCCGCCGCCGCGCGTGATGCCGTCGACCGCGGGTTCTCTGCCGTGAAAATGCTCGGGACGGAGGAACTTCAGTACCTGGACAGCTGGGAGAAGGTCGAGCGCTGCGTATCCAACGTCGCAGAGGTCCGCGACGCCGTGGGCCCCCACATCGGCATCGGTGTCGACTTCCACGGACGCGTCCACAAGCCGATGGCCAAGGTTCTCCTGCGGGAACTGGAGCCTTTCCATCTGATGTTCGTCGAGGAGCCGATACTCTCCGAGCACCTGGACGGCTTCCTCGACGTGCTGCGGCAATCGCCGATTCCCATCGCCCTTGGCGAAAGACTGTTTTCTCGTTGGGATTTCAAGAATGTCCTGAGCAGTGGTGCAGTCGACATCATCCAGCCTGATCCGTCGCACTGCGGTGGAATCACCGAGGCCCGCAAGATCGCGCACATGGCAGAGGCCTACGACGTCGCTCTGGCGCTTCACTGTCCACTCGGTCCCATCGCCCTGGCGGCATGCCTGCAGATCGACGCCGGATGCTACAACGCCGCGATTCAGGAGCAGAGCCTTGGAATCCAGTACAACACCACCAACGATCTGCTCGACTATCTGGTCGACCCAACGGTTTTCGAGTATGTCGACGGCTTCGTCAAGATCCCGTCAGGTCCCGGTCTCGGCATCGAGATCAACGAGGACTACGTGGCGCAGCGCGCTGCCGAAGGACATCGATGGCGCAACCCCGTCTGGCGCCACACTGACGGCTCGATTGCAGAATGGTGAGGACGCCCCACATGAGCGCAAGCCTGAACACCGCAACCCCGGCGACCAAAGCCCGTGTGCTCATCGCGGTCATGTTGTTCGTCACGGTCGTAATCAACTACGTGGACCGAGCCAACCTCTCCATCGCGATGCCGGCGATCGCATCCGAACTGGACATCTCCAAGGCACAGCAGGGTCTTCTGCTGTCTGCGTTCGGGTGGACCTACGCCGCACTGCAGATCCCGGGCGGTTGGCTGATCGACCGCGTTCCGCCGAGGATCCTCTATCCGGCCTGTCTCGTACTCTGGTCCTTGGCAACGGTTTTCATGGGGATCATCGGCGGCTTCGTTGCCCTCATCGTGTTGCGGCTGATGGTTGGAGCCTTCGAAGCCCCGGCGTACCCCATCAACAACCGGGTCGCCACGGCGTGGTTCCCCGAGCGGGAACGAGCCTCGGTGATCGGGTTCTACACGTCCGGGCAATTCATCGGCCTGGCGTTGCTCACGCCCGTCCTGTCCTGGTTGCAGGCGGTCACGTCCTGGCACTGGGTGTTCGTCGCTACGGGCGTCGTCGGCGTCGTGTGGGGCGGCATCTGGTACCTGAACTACCGCGAACCCAGAGACTCTCGCGCCAACGACGCCGAGATCGCGTTGATCAGGGAAGGTGGCGGACTCGTCGACCTCGATCAGAACCCCACCCGTGCCGCCGTAACCCGATCGGACCTCGCAACGGTCCTCGGGCACCGCAAACTGTGGGGCATCTATCTCGGCCAGTTCTGCCTGACTTCAACGCTCTGGTTCTTCCTCACGTGGTTTCCGACGTATCTCGTCGAGTACCGCGGCATGGATTACATCAAGTCCGGCTTCCTTGTCTCGTTGCCCTTCATTGCCGCGCTGGTCGGCGTTCTGTTCTCCGGGTTGTTCTCCGACTTCCTGGTCAAACGGGGGTTCTCACTCGGCGCCGCTCGCAAGGGCCCCATCGTGACGGGGCTGCTGCTCACCACCGCCATGCTCGGGGCGAACTTCACCGACTCGACCGCACTGGTCATCGTGTTCCTGTCGATCGCGTTCTTCGGCAATGGATTGGCGTCGATAACGTGGTCTCTGGTGTCCGCACTGGCTCCGATGCGCCTGATCGGCATTACCGGCGGAATGTTCAACTTCATCGGTAACCTGTCGTCGATCGCCACACCGATAGTCATCGGCTTGATCGTCACCGACGCCAGCTTCGCACCGGGATTCGCCTACATGACGGTAGTCACCGCGGTCGGCATCGCCTCCTACGTCTTCCTCGTGGGACGCGTCGAACGCGTGCCGGACCGCCTCGACGCACCGGCGACGACCGTTTGAGAGGCCACCTCCGGTAGGGCAGGCCCTGGTCCTACCTGCGATCTCCACCCGATCTCCACACAACCTCCAAGCTCGACACCCCTCGATCGCGAAACATCGACTCCCGTCGATGAACGTACGAACGAACGAGGGAGCCAACACCGTGGCAGAGATTCTGATCGCAGCATGCCCACCCGTCGGACACGTCGCGCCGCTGCTGAACGTGGCCCGCGGCCTGGTGCTCCGTGGCCACGACGTCACCTTCCTGACGTCGGCGCGGCATGCGGACAAGATCCGCGCCACGGGCGCCACTGCACACCCACTGCCCTACGGTGCGGATTACGACGACACGTCGCTCGACGCCGATCTGCCAGGGCGGGCCGAGACGTCCGGCGTCGCGCGCGTCAACTTCGACGTGAAGCACATCTTCGTGCGGCCGCTACCCCACCAGGCCGCCGCGCTGGACGAGTTGATGGCCGCACGCCGCTTCGACGCCATTCTGGTCGACGCCTTCTTCTTCGGGGTACTACCGATGCTCTTGGGGGACAAAACATCCCGCCCACCTATCCTGACCTACTCGACGACGCCGCTGTTCCTCTCCAGTCGCGACACCGCGCCAGGCGGGACCGGCCTTCCGCCCGGTACGGGTCTCCTGGGCCGCCTGCGGAACCGGGCGCTGAACGTGGCGTCCCAGAAGTTGCTCCTTCGCGGATCCCACGAGGCTGCCGCGACCATGCTGGCGGCGCTGGACCTACCGAAACTTCCGGTGTTCGTGCTCGACTCGGCCGTGTTGGCCGACCGACTGATCGTTCCCACCATCCCGGAGTTCGAATATCACCGTAGCGACCTACCCAAGCACGTCCGGTTCGTCGGCGCGGTCACCCCAGAACCCACCCACGACTTCGTCGCGCCACCGTGGTGGAACGAGCTGTCCGCAGACCGGCCGGTCGTGCACGTCACGCAGGGCACCATTGACAACGCCGAGCTGGGCAGGCTGATCGAGCCGACGATCGAGGCGCTCGCCGACGAAGACGTCACCGTCGTGGTCACCACCGGTGGACGTCCCGTCTCGCAGTTGCGACATCCGCTGCCGTCCAACACGTTCGTCGCCGAGTTCATCCCGCACGACATATTGCTCCCCTCGGTGGACGTCATGATCACCAACGGCGGGTACGGCGCCGTGCAGCGGGCGCTGACGGCCGGGGTGCCGCTGATCGTCGCAGGCAACACCGAAGACAAGCCCGAGGTCGCCGCACGCGTCGAACGATTCGGTGTCGGCGTCAATCTGCGGACCGGTACCCCGAGCCCCGGCACCGTGCGACGAGCGGTGCGCGAGGTACTCGCAGACCCGGCGTACCGCACCGCCGCACGGAACCTGGAACGCGCCTATGCCCGCCGTGATGGAGTCGCCGAAATAGCCGACCTGGTCAACGAAGTCATCGCCGAACACAGTGTGGCGGTGCAACGTGGCTGACGTACTGTGCCTGCCCGTCATCGCGGCGGCAGTGCTGCTGTGGTACCTCGCGTGCGCCCTATGCCAACTTCGCTCCGAGGCGGCGCACACACCGATCTTCGTCTGGCGGGAGGCATCCGAGACGACGTGGTCGGACTGGATTGAACTCGAGGGTGTGTCACCGTCTGCGGACTACGCCACCGTACTGACCGCGGTACGCGGGGAAGCCCACGCCTACGCCGTTGCGGTGCAGTTCGCCTCGGTGGTACGGCCACCGGACGCACCGGACTTCACGCTGCGGGTGCTCTTCACGTCCGCCGTACGCGAGCCGTCCCACGACCGCACTCTCGCGATCACCCGCTGACGGCGAGGAGAACATGTCGGACATCCTCATCGCAATGCTGTCTCCCGCCGGCCACGTCAGCCCCGTGCTCGGCGTCGCAGCGGACCTGGTGGCCCGCGACAATCGCGTCACGGTGATGACCGGCGGCGTCCACGCCGCGGCGGTCAGAGCGGTTGGCGCCGAGCTACATCGCTGCCACCGATCGCCGATCTCGACGATTCGCAGTTCGACTCGTCGACCCGCGGTGACACCTCGGGTATCGAGGCACTCAACCTCGCGATCATTCGCATGTTCCTGGTGCCGATGCGCCATCAGGTCGCCGAACTGTCAGCGGCGATGGCCCGCACCCGGTTCGACGCGATGATCGTCGACTACGGCTTCTTCGGAGTCATCCCGCTCCTGCTTGGAGACCCGGCACACCGGCCTCCCGTGCTGGACTACACCCCGACGCCGCTGATGCTGTCGAGCCGGGACACCTGAACCTCTTCTCCCAAAGGGTGGTGCTCCGGCAGTCGCACCGCGTCGCGAATGCGATGCTGAAAGAGATTGGCGCGCCGCGGCTCCCGGTGTTCCTCCTCGACGTCGGCGTGCTCGCGGACAGGTTCATCGTGCCGACCGTGCCGAGCTTCGAATACCCTCGCAGCGACCTGCCGCCGAACGTCCGCTTCGTCGGACGGGTGCACCCGCTTGCGTCCCACGACTACGTACGTCCCGACTGGTGGTCCGAGTTGGACGGCGATCGGCCCGTCGTCCACGTCACCCAGGGCACCGTCGACAACGAGGATCTCAGCAGGCTCATCGAGCCGTGCATCGAGGCGCTCGGCGGCGATCACGTGACCGTCGTCGCGACGACCGGCGGGCGGGACGTTCGCGACATCACGGTCGCACGGCCATCCAATACTCGCGTCGCCGAATACATTCCGCACGACATCCTGCTCCCGAAGGCCGACGTGATGGTCACCAACGGCGGGCCAACGGCGGGTACGGGGCCGTCCAGCGCGCGCTGTCAACGGGCGTTCCGCTCATCGTTGCCGGTAGCACGGAGGACAAACCCGAGGTTGCCGCCCGCGTCGCGTGGTCGGGGGCGGGCCTCGACCTCAGGACGGGCAGACCCAGCACCGAGGTGATCGGAGGCGCCGTTCGTCGAGTCCTGAGCGACGGACGCTATCTGCGCCGCGCCCGCGAACTGGAGGCGGACTTCGCGCGCCGCGACGGAATCGCCGAGATCGCCGCACTCGTCGACGACGTCACCGCCACCCCTCGTCACACCGGCGAAACAGCCACGGCGGATCCTTGGAAGAATGACGAGAGAAGAGATCACCCAGCAGATCATCGCGGCCCGGCTCGCCAAGGCCCTCACCTGGCAGGAACTCGCCGACGCGGTCGAGCGCCCAGTGGTGTGGACGACCTCGGCGTTGCTCGGCCAGCACCCGATCCCGCCAGAGTTGGGCGCAGTCCTCGTCGAGCTGCTCGGTCTCGACGACGCCGCTGTGCCCGTGCTCGCCGCGGTGCCCACGCGAGGTGGTCTGCCGACGGCGGTACCCACCGACCCGACGATCTATCGGTTCTACGAGGCGCTCTCGGTGTACGGCGGAGCGATCAAGGAGTTGATCCACGAGCAGTTCGGCGACGGCATCATG
>NZ_JBOGDD010000808.1:0-1598 GCF_050701675.1 Mycobacterium sp.
TCGGTGTCCTGCAGCTACAGCGGTCGGTTCCGCGTCCCATCCCTGCCAAGAGCCCGAATCAACCAGCCCCGCAAGAACTTCCTGGGCTCCGGGTCGAGTCATTGGTTATTGATCGGTGATGCGGCGACCACGTTCTCGATGAGCCCGTTGTCGGCCCCGAGGACAGGGGGTGCGCTGTGGCAGCGATGGGTCAACTCGGCACCGTCGGAATCGAAGAATCGCAGCGGCGGGCCCGGAAGGGTTATCCTCCCGAGAGTCGCATGGTCAACCTCGATCAACAGTCCCTAGGATCTCGTCGGCTCCCACTCGTACACCTCCCGAAGGCTGCGAATCCGCCCGGCAGGCACACCGAGAAGATCCAGCTTTGTCAGCAACTCCTCGGTAGAGAACATCGAAAACGCCTGTTGCACCATAGTGTTCACCCGCTCGCCGTTGGTCACACGTTCAGCATTGGAGGTCACCCCCGGACTGAGTGCATCGAGATCAAACCCGTCGCAGAAGCATTTCCACAGGCCTTCGCTGCCGACAGCGATCTGAACGGCACCATCTGCGGTCGCGTTGCGTTCTTGCAGTGCCGCAAGGATCCCGAAGGCGCCGTACATGCCAGCGAGCAGGTCCGCGATCGGCACTCCGACGCGTTGTAGGTCGGTCGGGCTCGAACCGGTGAGTGACATCAATCCGGCCTCACCCTGAGCGATCTGGTCGTAACCCGCGCGAGCGGCTTCAGGACCGTCGTGACCGAAACCGCTGATCGACAGGACTACCAGTCGCTCGTTGAGTTCGGCCATCTGCCGCTGCGAGAACCCCAGTCGATCGAGGACACCAGGCCGGAAGTTCTCCATCAATACATCTGCGCGACAAACGAGTTCACGCAGATGCGCCTTTTGTCTCGTCTTTGAGGTCCAGGATCGCCGACTTCTTGTCGCGATTCGCGCACAAGAAGTACGTCGCCTCCCGCTCGGCGCCTACCGGAGTGCCGAAGGGCGGGCCCCACCGTCGAGCATCATCGCCGCGTGCGGACCCGCTAACTCACGGTCAGATCGATTATCACCAAGCCCACCGGGGCCGAGGAGGTGTGCGGACGGGAGGCGGAGTGGCGCACCAAGCGAAGTTCACAACCGGTGCATTCGATTGGTTTGATGGCGCAGTGGTCTGGTCAATCAGACAGTGGCCTGGCAGTATGTGCAAGACCTGAGTTCACGAAAGAGTGCAACTCGTGGTCAGTGCAACTGTGGGTGACAACGCTGCTCGCTAGGGTGTTTGCGTGGGGAGTGCAGGTGAGCCGGTGGTAGAGCAACTTCGCCGATTGGCGAGGCCGCGACTCTATGAAGTGATCGTCGAGCAGCTGTGCTTGTACATCGCCGACAACCACATGGCGCCCGGCGATCGGTTGCCAGCCGAACGGGATCTAGCGGCCAAACTCGGTGTCAGCCGCGCGTCCTTGAGCCAGGCGCTGGTTGCGTTGGAAGTACAGGGGGTGCTGGCGGTGCGTCACGGTGACGGCGCCATCCTGGTCCGCCAGCCGACTGAAGAGCGGGCCGTCAAAGCGCTGCGTGAGCACGCCGACCGGATCCCCGACATCATGGAGGCGCGAGAGG
>NZ_JBOGDD010000809.1:0-7922 GCF_050701675.1 Mycobacterium sp.
GGACGCAGCCGATCCCGAGCGGTATGCCAGCGTATTCACCGACGACGCGGACTACGTCACCTTCCTGGGCGGCCGCCAGAGAGGCCGGAAGGCGATCGCCACGTCGTATGCGCCACTGTTCAAGAGAGTCCTACACGGATCGCGCCTGCGAATACAGATCACCCAACTGCGGTATCTGACACCGGACGTGGCGCTGATCCACGCAAGGGCCGCCGTTACCAAGCAGACCCGCCGGTGGAATCGGCGCGCCGACCGGACCAACACCACCGTCGCAGTGCGCACCGACGACGGGTGGCTACTGGCCGCCTCGCAGAACACCACACATCGCTGGCTGACCGAGAAGGTGATGGGTTGGCTGCTGCCGCGAACAGTTCGCAGATGAGACAAGGCACCCGCAACCGTTATCACGCATGGAGAACCCGGTTGATGAGCTGACTCGCGCCTGGTCCGGACATCTCGTCGATCGCTGCCGAACGTCCTGACGCCGCGAGGAGTAGCGCGACCGCCGGACCCCTCACCAACGGTCCGCTGCCGACAGAGAAGTCGGCATCAGTGGCACTCAGAGTGAGGCTCTTGAGACGTCGCTTGCCACCTGACGGCCGGTCGCCGACGAGATACCCGATGGCATCTGCGATACCCGGGGTCGAATAGGTGTGGTTCATCCCCAACGGACGCCGGACGTCCTCTCCGTGAACCACGATCTCGATGACGCGCGTGATCACTGGAAGCGGCGGCGATACAACGTAATCCACCGCTGACCGCAGTGCCGCCAACGTCGCCGACGCATCGTGTCCGCGCGCCCGTGCCACCTGTCTTTCGACGATGCGCTCGACGCTGAACCCTGCCCGGACGAATTCGCGGGCGAAGCCGATACGCGACAACGCCGCAGTGGCTGCCAGATGCGCAATGACATCACGGACGGCCCAGCCGGCGCACAATGACGGCGTCTCCCACGCTGCGGCGTCCAAGCCGGTCAAATCCTCGACGAGCGCCCGGCGTTCGGCATGAACGACAGGCCAGACATGCGATCCGATCCCACCCACAGCAATCAGAGAACCACATCGAACTGCCGCCGTCGTGAACCGCTGGCGAGGGGACTGCCGTCCATTCGGTGAGGCAACGATCGTCGGACACCCGCGCTTCGGACTGGTGGAACAAAACTGGTCGTGAAGCGTATGCCGAGGATATTGTTCACACCCACCGCGGCCAGGAACACGCATTCTTGCCGTGGTAACGGCGATGCCCACGCGGTGATCCATTCGGCCAGTTCGGTATTGAGTCCGTCGATACGGGCGTCCAAGAGCGCCTCCTTGGATTTGAAGTAGTAGTACAGGGCGCCCAAGTCCGCAGGGTTGTCCTACCGCCCAGACAAGGCTGGAGGGCAGTGTCCGATTGCCATCGGCACTCCTTCGCCCACGTACTTGTCTATATGCTAAATTCATTAACTAATGGATTGCTGTAGTTGAACACTGCTTCGGGGGGTGCGCGGTGGCGGAGTCACTGGACGCACTGAGTGCCGACTTCTTCCGATCAATGGCACACCCGGCGCGAGTCCGGATCCTGAAGATGCTCGTGGCCTGGGACCGATCGGTGACGGAATTGCTCCCCGGGGTCGGCCTGGAAGTCTCGGACCTGTCGCGGCAGCTCACCGCGCTGCGCAGGGCCCGAATCGTCAGCGCCCGACGACACGGCAAGACGGTCACCTACTCGATTGCCTCCGCCCACGTCGCCGCACTGCTAATCGTGGTGCGCGCTGGTCTGCCCGACGAACAGGCTGGCGCACTGGGGATTTCGGCGGTCCATGCATCGTGAAGGACTGGATCGCCAAGATCGTCAAAGTCGGCCGGGTCACCGAGCCGGCCAATGACGCCCCGCCGAGGGCAGTCGACGCGCCAACCGGGATAGCGGGGTCGCTGCAAGTGCGCCACGTCGATGCCGGTTCGTGCAACGGCTGCGAGGTGGAGATCTCTGGAGCCTTCGGACCGGTCTATGACGCCGAACGATTCGGCGCCCGCCTTGTCGCTTCGCCACGACATGCAGACGCGCTGCTGGTCACCGGCGTCGTGACCCGCAACATGGCCCAGCCCCTGCGCAACACCCTCGACGCGACGCCGGAACCGCGAGCCGTGATCGCCTGCGGTGACTGCGCGCTGAACCGGGGTGTGTTCGCTGACGCTTACGGTGTCATCGGCGCCGTCGGCGATGTGGTCCCGGTCGACGTCGAGATCCCGGGATGCCCGCCCACCCCCACCCAGATCGTGGCCGCGCTGCGGTCGGTGACCGGACGGTGACCTTCACTGTCGACACGGCACCTGAGTTCGCGCCGGACACTTTGCAGAACAATGGTTTCCGGTCGGCTGCTGCCGGAGTGTTGACGTCTGCGCTGGGTCTGGCCGGGATTGGGATCGGGTTGGCCGGGATGCTGGGACCGCCGCGCTCGGTGCAGATCGGCTGGTTGATCCCGCTGATCGGCGTGGCACTGCAACTCGATCCGCTCGGCGGATTCTTCATCGCGGTGACCGGTGCGGTCGCGGTCCCGGTCGGGGTCTATGCGATCGGTTACGCCCGCCGCGAGCACCTGGGCGTCGTTCCGCTGACCGTGCTGCCACTGTTCGTAGCGGCGATGATGCTGGTGCCGGCCGCGGCGTCGGTGTCGACCTTCCTGCTGTCCTGGGAGTTGATGGCCGCCGCGTCGCTGATCCTGGTGGCCGCACAACACACCCGGCTAGCGGTGCGCTCGGCCGCGGTGTTCTACGCGGTGATGACCCAGCTCGGGTTCGTTGCGATCCTCCTCGGCCTGATGCTGCTGTCCGCGGCCGGCGGGGCCGATCGTTTCACCGATCTTTCCGGGGTGCCGCCCGGTGCCCGCACGGCAGTGTTCGTCCTGACGCTGGCCGGCTTCGGCTCGAAGGCCGGGCTGCTCCCGCTACACGCCTGGTTGCCGCGTGCCCACCCCGAGGCACCCAGCCCTGTCTCGGCGTTGATGAGCGCAGCCATGGTCAACCTCGGCATCTACGGCATCATCCGCATCGACCTGCAAGTGCTCGGACCCGGACCCCGCTGGTGGGGAGTGACGCTGTTGGCGATCGGCGCGGTGTCGGCGGTCTACGGGGTACTGCAGGCATCGGTGGCCACCGACCTCAAACGGCTGCTGGCCTATTCGACCGTGGAGAACATGGGGCTCATCACCGTCGCACTCGGCGCGGCGACGCTGCTGGCCGCCTCGGGCGCCGCCTCAGCGGCCACGGTGGCGATGGCTGCGGCGCTGCTGCATCTGGTGGCGCACGCCGCATTCAAATGCCTCGGCTTCCTGGCCGCCGGATCGGTACTCGCGGCGACCGGTCTGCGTGACCTGGACCGCCTCGGTGGTCTGGCCCGCCGGATGCCCGCCACCACGATTCTGTTCGGGGTGGCCGCGCTGGGCGCCTCCGGTCTGCCGTTGGGTGCGGGGTTCGTGAGTGAGTGGCTGCTCGTGCAGTCGCTGATCCACGCTGCACCCGAACACAACACGGTGGTCGCCCTGGCAACTCCGCTGGCGGTCGGTGCAGTCGCGCTGACCACCGGACTCGGGGTGGCAGCGATGGTGAAGGCATTCGGCATCGGATTCCTGGCCCGGCCCCGGTCCGACGCAGCGGCCGGCGCCCGCGAGGCGCCCGCCAGCATGCTCATCGGAATGGTCGCGGCAGCCGTCGCCTGCGTGGTGGTGGCCGTCGCGCCATTCGTGCTCGCCACCCCGTTACGGCGAGTGCTGGCCGCATTGCCCGCATCCGCGCGCGCCGATCTGTCGGGCTTGGGCACGGTGCTGCATCTTCCCGGGCTGGCCGGGTCGATGGCACCGGGCCTGATCGCTGCCTTCCTGCTCGTCGCGGTGCTGGCTGCGGTCCTCGCATCCCAGTGGGGATCGCGTCGACGCCCGCAGCCGGTGGCGTTACCGCTATGGGCGTGCGGCGCAGATGAACTCACCGCGCGCATGCAGTACACGGCCACCTCGTTCGCCGAACCGCTGCAGCGGGTGTTCGACGACGTGCTGCGCCCCGATACCGACGTCGAGGTCACCCCCTTCGATGAGTCGCAGTACCTGGTGGCGAAGGTCGCCTACCGCGCCCAGATCAGCGACGCCGTCCAAGATCTGCTCTACACCCCGGTCATTCGGTTTGTTATGTTGTGCGCCAACGGTATTCGACGTGCGCACACCGGCAGTGTGCACCTATACCTCGCCTACGGCGCACTCGGCGTCCTGATCGTCCTGCTGGTGGCGCGATGAACCTGATGTCGTATGTCGCCGGTGTCACGCAGATCACCGGCGTGGCGCTGGGTGCTCCCGTGCTGATCGGAATGACGCGCCAAGTCCGGGCCCGGTTGGAGGGCCGCGTCGGGGGTGGGGTCTTGCAGCCGTGGCGTGACCTGCGCAAACAGCTGCGAAAACAGCAGATCACCCCGAACGGCACCACCGTGGTGTTCAGCGCAGCGCCCGCCATCCTGGCCGGAACGACGCTCCTCATCGTCGCCGTACTGCCGCTGGTGGCCACCGGCTCACCGCTGGACCCCGTCGCTGATCTGTTCGCGGTAGTCGGCCTGCTCTTCCTGGGCACCGTCGCGCTGACCCTGGCCGGCATCGACACCGGGACCTCCTTCGGCGGGATGGGCGCCAGTCGCGAGATCACCATCGCCGCCCTTGTCGAGCCGACCATCCTGCTCGCGATCTTCGCGCTGTCCATCCCGACCGGATCGTCGAACCTCGGCGCCATCGTGGCGCACACCATTGACAACCCTGCGCAGTCGGTGTCGCTGCCCGGGGTGCTGGCGTGCGTAGCGCTGGTGGTGGTGATCGTCGCCGAAACGGGCCGACTTCCCGTCGACAACCCCGCTACCCACCTAGAGTTGACAATGGTGCACGAGGCGATGGTCCTCGAATACGCGGGACCGCGCCTGGCAGTGGTCGAATGGGCCTCCGGGATGCGCCTGGCGGTTCTGCTGGCGCTGCTGGGGAACCTGTTCATTCCATGGGGCATCGCCGGTTCGGATCCAAGCGCCCTGGACGTCGCGATCGGGATCGCGGCGATCGCAGCGAAAGTCGCGGTCCTGGCGGTCCTGCTCGCCGGTGCCGAGGTGTTCCTGGCCAAGCTGCGACTTTTCCGGGTGCCCGAACTGCTCGCCGGGTCGTTCCTGCTGGCACTGCTCGCGGTCACCGCCGCCAATTTCTTCAGCACCCGGGCATGAAGGCGACACCATGACCGACAGCGCCGTCGCCAGCCTGATCGACCTCGCCGCGGGCGCCCTGGTCCTGGCCGCCGTCCTCATCGTGTGGCGCCGCGACCTGCGCTCCATCATCGCGCTGCTCGCCTGGCAGGGTGCCGCGCTGGCCGCGATCCCCATCATCCGGGGTGCCTACGAACACGATGCCACCCTGATCGTCGTCGGCGCCGCCATCGCCATGTTGCGCGTGGCTCTGTTGCCATGGCTGTTGATGCGCGCGCTCGGCGCAGAGCACCGCGGGCAACGCGAGGCCACCCCACTGGTGAACACCACAGCCTCCCTGCTGATTGCGGCGCTGCTCACGGTCACCGCGTTCGCCGTCACCCGTCCCGTGGTCAACCTGGACCCCGGGCCGGCCATCGGTGCGGTCCCCGGCGCGTTCGCCGTGGTGCTGATTGCGTTGTTCGTGATGGTCACCCGGCGCCACGCCATCTCGCAGGCAGCGGGATTCCTGATGCTGGACAACGGGATTGCCGCAGCCGCGTTCCTGCTTACCGCCGGGGTGCCGGTGATCGTGGAGTTCGGGGCGTCCCTGGACGTGCTGTTCGCGGTCATCGTGATCGGTGTCCTCACCGGTCGAATGCGACGCAAGTTCGGCGGTGCCGACCTAGACGCTCTCCGTGAGTTGCACGACTGATGACACTGCTGCTGCTCGTATCGATCCTGGCGCCACTGACGGCCGCGGCGCTCACCGCGGTGGCCGGCTGGTGCCGGGTCACCGCCAGCCTCACCGCGCTGAGCGCGCTGAGCATCTTGTGCGGCGGGGTCGGGGTCGCTATTCGACTGGGAGCGGCCCCGCACGTGCTGCTCGGCGGACTGCTGCGGGCTGATGCCCTTTCCGCGGTAATGCTGATCGTCATCGGGACGGTCGGCACGCTGGGCGCCGTTGCCAGCATCGGCTACATCAACGCCGAACTCGACCACGGCCACACCGACGCCACGGCTGCCCACCTCTACGGCACGCTCACCCCGGCGTTTCTGGCCGCGATGGTTGTGGCGGTGTCGGCCAACAACATTGGTGTCATCTGGGTCGCGATCGAGGCCACCACGGTGATCACCGCTTTTCTGGTCGGGCATCGCCGTACCCGCACCGCGCTGGAAGCCACCTGGAAGTACGTGATCATCTGCTCGGTGGGAATCGCGATGGCGTTCCTGGGCACGATCCTGCTGTACTTCGCAGCCCGGCACGCCGGCGCGGACAGCGGCCACGCCCTGAATCTCGACGTCCTGATCGCCCACGCCAGTGGGCTCGACCCAGCCGTGACGCGCCTTGCCGGGGGACTGCTCCTGATCGGTTATGGCGCCAAGGTCGGCCTGGTCCCCTTTCACACCTGGCTGGCCGACGCGCACAGCCAGGCCCCGGCACCGGTGTCGGCGTTGATGAGTGGCGTGCTGCTTGCGGTCGCCTTCTCGGTTCTGCTGCGGATCAAACCGATCGTCGACGCCGCGGTCGGCACGGGGTTCCTGCGCTGGGGCCTACTCGTGGTCGGGCTGGCCACCGTCGCCGTCGCAGCCACGCTGCTGACCGTGACCACCGACCTCAAACGGATGCTGGCCTACTCCTCTATGGAGAACATGGGACTGATCGCGATCGCCGCCGCGGCCGGCACCAAACTGGCGATCGCAGCGCTGCTACTGCACGTCCTGGCCCACGGCATCGGCAAGTCCGTACTGTTTCTCGCCAGCGGACAGCTACAGACTGCCCACGACTCCACGGCAATCCCCGACATCACCGCAGTATTCCGCCGCTCCCGTCTGATCGGCGCAACGTTCGCGATCGGCATGCTGGTGTTGGTCGGGCTGCCGCCATTCGCGATGTTCGCGAGCGAACTCGCCATCGCCCGCGCACTGGCCGATGCACGCCTCGCCTGGGTGCTAGCCGCCACTCTGCTGCTCATCGTGATCGCCTTCGCCGCCCTGGTGCGCAATACGGGACAGATACTGCTCGGCGAGCCCACTGCCGAGTCGCCGTCCATCCGGGTGCCCGCCACGGTCGCCAGCGCCTTGCTGGTCGGAGTGGCGGCCAGCTTCGCGCTCGGTGTCACCGCCGGTCCGCTGACCGAGCTATTCCACACCGCCGCAGAACAACTCGGGGCATCACGGTGACCGCCCAGCGCAGCGCTCGTAGGGTGAACGCCGACGACCAATCTGCTGCGACGGAGGAACTGCTCGCGGCCGGCTATCGGCTGGCGCTGGTCGCCGCCCACGACGACGCAGATGCAGTCCGGATCGTGTCGCTGTTCCTCGCCGGCAATCCCGATCGGCGCACGGAACTCACCCTCACCATCCCCAAGGACGACCTCGAGTTGCAGTCCCTGGCCCACCTGTCCTTCCCGGCAGGCCGCTTCGAGCGGGAGATGATGGACCTCTTCGGCGTCAAGCTCATCGGGCATCCACGACCACGCCGCATGGTCCGCCACGCGCATTGGCCCCAGGACTGGCATCCGATGCGCGCAGACGCCGGACCTCCACCCAATTTCGCGGCCAGCGGCCGCTTCCCGTTCCTCACAGTCGACGGGGACGGGGTCTACGAGATTCCCGTCGGGCCGGTGCACGCCGGGCTGATCGAACCCGGGCACTTCCGCTTCTCCGTCGTAGGGGAAACCGTGCTGCGCCTGAAGATCCGACTGTGGTTCGTCCACCGGGGCATCGAGAAACTCTTCCAG